>NZ_JBEOOB010000009.1:0-124301 GCF_040308685.1 Pseudoalteromonas sp. 20-MNA-CIBAN-0454
AAGTTTTCTGGCGAATTCAATTATACCTTATCTTCATGCTGTTTGTTTTTCATACCACAAAGATCAACACGCCCTAGTGGTTTGTTAACTAAATACTCATGTACAGTTTGTTGGTCCATGATCCATTCCTTGAAGTCATACTCGATGAAACTACCATAACAGTTTTTTTAATGTTTGATTATATGTATTTTTGTAAAAATCATAATTTTATGAGTTAATCCAAGGTATAGCGGGGTTTTGAAGCAGTTTTAGTTGAACAAAATCTAGTTCGTGGTATGTTTCTCAGAGTCAAAAATAATAGGAATATATTCATGCCAAAGGCGAGTGAAGTTAAAAAAGGGACAGCCATTGATTTTAATGGTCGCGTTTTAGTTGTAAAAGATATAGTACGCTCAGTTCCACAAGGTCGTGCTGGTGGTAGTTTGTACCGTATGCGTTTATACGACGTAGTAACGGGCAGCAAAGTGGATGAAACATTTAAAGACAGTGATATGTTAACACTTGCTGATTTAACTCGTCGTGAAGCTATGCTTTCGTACATTGATGGTGACGAGTATGTGTTTATGGATAACGAAGATTACACGCCATATAATCTAAGTAAAGATGCGATTAGCGAAGAGATTTTGTTCGTAAATGAAGAAACTCAAGGCGTGCACGTTATTGTAATAGATGGCGCACCGGTTGGCCTAGATTTGCCATCAAGTGTTGAACTGGTTGTGGAAGAAACCGACCCATCTATTAAGGGTGCTTCGGCGAGTGCACGCTCAAAGCCGGCGCGTATGTCTACAGGGTTAAATATTTCAGTTCCTGAGCATATTTCTACAGGCGATCGTATTCGTATCAATACTGCAGAGCATAAATTTATGGGCCGTGCTGAAAAGTAAGCGCCTAATTATTTATATTAAAAAGCCGACTTGTTCGGCTTTTTTTATTGCTTAGATTCAAATAGTAAGTGCATAGCTTTAAAAATAGTCATTTTCTGGTTAAAATACGCGGCTTGTTTTTACAGGTTTAGGTATTGCTTTGATTTTTGTTTTATTAAGCGCAGTGTTTATAGCGATTATGTATTTAGAGGCGATTAAAAAGGGTATGCCGGTTAAGCGTTGGCTGTTGTTAGCGGGTTTACTTGGGCCGGTTGCATGGTGTTTGTTTAATTTACATTACCGCCGTGCGTTACTGCGAAGTGTAGGTATTAACCCTTGCATATGGCATCCTTAATTTTTTATTTCTGTTTTTTAATTTTAATTAGTGACAGCCACTTTTTTAATCGGACTAATTAAACTAGGTACAGACTTGTTGTGCTGGAGTTTTAAAAATTCGGTAAACTCATCTTTTGATAGCGGCTTAGAGTAATAGTAGCCTTGTACTGTTTCACAGTTTAATTGTTTGAGTATTTCTATTTGCGACGCTTGCTCTACGCCCTCTGCAACCACATGTAGGTCAAGGTTATGGGCAATAGTAACAATTGAGTCGACCATATTGCGGCCGCGCTCGTTTTTCATGTCATCGATAAAGGCTTTATCAACTTTAAGCGTATTAAGCGGAAACTGCTTTAAATAGGCCAGCGAAGAGTAGCCGGTACCAAAGTCGTCCATTGCTAAATGAATACCTCGGGCGCTGAGTGAGCACATTATTGCGATAGCATCTTTAGGGTCGTCCATTACCGTGCCTTCGGTAATTTCTAGCTCTAAAAAGTAAGAGGGCAATGCATTTTTTTGTAAAATCACATCAATACGTGTTGTTAGGTCGGGTAAACTAAATTGCTTTGCCGATAAATTCACAGCAACTCTGCCATTAAATAAGCCCGCATCAAGCCACTCTTTTACATCGCGACAGGCTTTATTTAAAACCACTTCACCAATTTCTATTATTTGCCCTGTTTCTTCTGCTATTGGGATAAAAACACCCGGGCTAATAATGCCTTTTTTAGGCGTGATAAAGCGTACTAATGCCTCCATTCCCACAAGTTTACCGGTATGAATATTCATTTTTGGTTGGTAATACACGGCAAAATGATTTTCTTTTAAACCAAAGCGCATTAGGTTTTCTATTTGCAGGCGCTTTACGGCTTCACGGTTCATGGTGTCATTAAAAAACAAATAACTATTACCTTTCTTTTTAGCGTGGTACATAGCTGTGTCGGCATTTTTTAATAGTAGTTCTGGGGTATTGCCATCTTCAGGGAACAACACAATGCCAACGCTTGAGGTAATGGCAAGCTCATGTCCGGCCATTTTAAAAGGCGTAGCAATAGCCGCTAAAAACTGTTTAGCGGTGCGGGTAATCGTATATATGTCGTTAGTATCAGACATTACCAGTGCAAACTCATCGCCGCCTAAACGATAAAACACGTCATTTTCGCGAGTGAGCTTATTTAGCCGTATAGCGAGTTTAGCTAATAAGCTGTCACCTAGTTGGTGTCCTAAAGAGTCATTTATTTTTTTAAAGTTATCTAAGTCGAAAACTAACAAAGCATGGTGCGAGTTTAGTTGCCCTAATTTTTGTAAGTCGGTAAAAAACAAATTACGGTTAGGCAGGTTGGTGGTGCGGTCTCTATTGGAGAGGTTATGCAGTTGCGATTCGGCTTTTTTACGCTCGGTTAAATCAGAGTATACAACGACATAGTTAGTTATTTGGTTTTGATCATTTCTAATTTCATCAATCGAAATTTCTATGGGCAATAAAACATGTGCACTATTGCGTAATTTAACTTCTTGTTGCAGGCTATCTCGCTGGTATACGGTTTTTTTAATGGTGTTAATGTAACTTTTATCGTAGCCGGGCAAATTAAAATCTTTTTTAAGGTACTGCTCGCGCACGCCACCAAATAAGGTTAAAAAGCTGGGGTTAATATCCACTAACTTAAAGTTTTTATCGTAAATAGCCAGGGCATCGGTTAGCGATTCAACGCATTTTGCAAAAAGGTTTAAGCGCTCTTCGGTTAGCTTTAATTGTGAAATGTCGCGCACTGTGCCTGTCATGCGTAAGGGACTAAGGTTGGTGTCTTTTTCTATTATTTTGCCGCGATCGAGTACCCAGAGCCAGCCGCCAAAATGATCTTTAATCCGATAAGTCGCTTCAAAAAAAGGAGTTTGCTGAGCAAAGTGTTTTTTAAGTAAATATTCTACTTGGGTAATGTCGCTTGGGTGAATAAGGCTTTTATTAGGTGGAAACTCTGTTGATAATATTGAATCCATTAAGTACTTATCGTTAATACGAAGTACTTTACCGGTTTTTATATTCCAATCCCAAAGGGTATCGCCACTGCCTTCTACAGTGCTTTTTAAGCGTTGTTCAGAAAGCATAAGTTGATAGCGCGAGCGCTTAAGTTTATATATAACCGTTAGCATGTAGCATAAAACAAGCACAATTATTGCGCTTGCCGTAACTGCAACGGTATTTAAATTTAAGTTAAAAGTTGCCTCTAAGGCATATAGGCTATGCGAGGCAACTAATAGGGCTAATAGTAAGCTTATTTTTATTATTATTGTGATCATTATTTTTATTGTTTTTATAACATTTAATTTTCAAACGACAATCTAAATCAAGCGTTACTCACTGTCAAAGAGAATGCGAGCAAAGGGCCTGATTATGCGCTTTATTGGGCTTTGCAGAGTTTAAAAACTCATATCTAGGTCTATTTTCATTAAAAAGGCTTAGCGCGTATGCTTTTATATCTGCAAGGGTTAATGCATTTAATGCATCAAGCAAGCGTTGTTGCATATGAAACTCCTGATCGCGATTACCAATAGCTAACCATAATCGTTGCGAGCGCAGTCGCAGGTTTTTATCTGCTTCGGCTATATGTGTGGTTAGGCCGTGCTTTTGTTGTAACCAATCTTGTGGGGTTAAATTATCGATATTGGTTAAATAGTTATGAATAAAGTTATTATGGCGCTGCAGTATTGTTTTGGCTTCAAACTTGGGTGATTGCACATAAAAAACAATGCCCGCGCGGGTGTTAAAAGGCGCGTAACCTGCACCAACTAAATAGCCTAATTGTTGCGTGGTGCGTAGTTCGTTAAAGTAATCTTGATTGATTAGATGATTTAGCGCCATCATTTTTACTTTTTCACTTACACAGTCGGTTTGTGCTTGATAGTAAATAAGCATAGCGTGATCATTACAAGGAAGCGTTAACTCAAAGCGTGTTACTTTGTTAATTTCAAATAATGGCCGTGTTAAATCGGCTATTACAGCGGCGCTTTTTAAGTGCGCGGCTACTTTTTTCTGAAAACTAATTGCATCAGCTTGTTGCCAGTTACCATGTAAAAATGACTCTACATGCAGGGCTTTAAAAAAGTCTTGTCTAAATTCATTAAATTGCTGAAAACACGTGTTTTTTAATGCGTCAGCCAATTCGTCTGGCTGTGGATTCCACGGCATTATTTTTGCGCCTAACATACTAAACAGCTCACCTACGGGCTTATTTTGATTACTGTTACGCCAATGCCTTACTAATTGCTTTTTATACTCGGCAAAACGCTTAGAGCAAATTTCTACGTTAAATAAAGCATCAATGAGTTCATCAACCAGCTCTAACTGGCTTGATGAGAGCCCCGCTGTATGTAGTGTTAACCCACCTTGATGAGACGTTAAGTGATAACTAAGTCCTGCAAGTTCGGCAGGGTAAAATTGCTCGCTAACGCTATCCATAAATAAATCAGAAAAGAGGCGGGTGAGTGCCATGTGCTTTACATCTTTTATTGCAAAGTCTGAGTCCATTGCCAAGTAAAAATGACCTTTGGCAACGCGAAAGGTGTTGTCTTGTTTAAACCAAAAATCAAAACCAGGCTCTGTGACTATTAGCTCAGGTTTTGTTTGTGGCTCAATTATATCAAACAGCTCAACGTCTTTGGTTAAATAAGGATTAACAACAGGTAAGCGCATTTCATTGAGTGGTTTATTAATGTTACTTAGTGCATCGAGCCAACTAGTCGAAATTTTTTCAACCTTGTAAGGTGTATTATACCAAGCTGCTTTATGTTGAGGCTCAACCCCGGGGTGAATAAGTACCAAGCGCATATTGTGTGGCTTTAACCATTGCATGGCCATTTCATGGGTGGCGTGTTTAAAGCCTTCCATTAAATAGTCGCCTTGTAAGTAGTTAGGCTGATCGTAATGTTGCATATTAATGCTTAAGTTACTTACCCAGTCTATTAAGCGCGATTGTTCTTGGTTATCGAAGGCAATTTGCAATAGCTTCTTTTTATCTTGGTATAAGCGCGGTAGCTGTTCAATATTGTTATTAATGAGGCAAATATACTCAAAGATCATTTCAATAATATCTTCAAAGTATTCAATACCTTCATCCGTTAGTGCCATACTAATATTAAAGTCTTTAAAATTACTGCCATTAATGCCACCCCCGGCAGAAAGTGCATTTATCCAGCCTTGCTGTTTTAAAATAGAGTATAACGAGCCCGCACCTTCATAACCGAGTAAGTGTGCAATAAAGCTCACTGTTTTGTGACGATAAAAGTCATCAATATTAGGCATTGCAAAGCTCACTATAAGCTTTTGCATATGCTTATGAGGCTCAATGTGCAGCAGTTTTCCTAGGTCTTGCGCTCGGTATAGCGGCGCACTAATTGCGGGTTTTGGTTGCTTGGCGTTACCACAAACCGCAGTAAAGTATTGTTTTGTCCATGCTTGGAGAGTGTCGAGCTCCTCATTAGCGCATATGACCAAAGTCATGTATTGAGCTTGGTAAAACTGCTTAAAAAAGTCTCTTAGCTCGTCGCTAATGCAGCGCTCTCTGTCAGCTAATGTTTGTAAATTACCCACCGAAAATTTAGCAAAAGGGTGAGCCGGATTAACCGTTTCTTTATGTACTTGGTATATACGACGGCCGTCGTCTTTAATTTTTAATTTAAATTCTGCTTCTATCGCGTTACGTTCTTTTTCTGTTTCTGCAGCATTTAATAATGGCGCAATAAAAAACCGGCTAAATTGCTTTAGCGCATGTTCAAATTCTTGATTATTAATGTCAAAAAAGTAGCAAGTGTGCTCAGTTCCGGTCCAGGCATTGGTATTGCCGCCCGCTTGTGATACAAAATTATTAAAGCTACCTGAGTCAGGAAATTGATCTGTGCCTAAAAATAGCATGTGCTCCAAAAAGTGTGCTAAGCCTTGCCTATCAACAGGGTCGTCAAAATGTCCAGCATTAACAGCCATAGACGCAGCGGCTTTTGTTGCATCTTTATCTTGCACTAAGAGTACTTTTAGACCATTGTCCAGTGTTAGAGCGCGGTAGGCTCTGTTATCATTGCGACTGATATTCAAATGATGCTCCTGAAACTAAATGTTTACTTGTTAACAACAGATGATAACTTCAGGACAGAGAAATACAGCGATAAGATTTACCTGAATATCATGACAGAACTATTTAAGAAATAAATAGTGTTACCTTGTTAATATAGCGGAAGAACGGGCAAATTGGCTACTGTTTTATATTCTTTAATTGGTTGATTTATTATGAAAACAATCTTAATAATGCGCCACGGCGAAGCAACGCCAATGCAGGCCGATGATGCAGCGAGACAGTTAACCCAAAAGGGTCATATTGAAGCTGAAAAAATGGGGCTGTGGCTGGCAAAAAACTATGCACCCGATGCGCTGTTAGTTAGTCCTTACATTAGAGCTCAACAAACAGCAAAAGGGGTTGCTAAAAATAACACGTTTAAATTTAGCGAAACCTGCAAAGACATTATACCTGAAGGTAAACCGCAAATTGCAGCCGATTACATCGAGACGTTAATAGCGGCGCACCCTGCGTGCAATACTTGGCTAGTAGTGGCGCACATGCCCATAGTAAGTTATTTGGTTGATCAGTTATGTGTGGGCCATATGCCTATTTTTAATACCGGTGCAGTTGCCGTAATTAATTATAATGAGCAAACCCAGCGCAGCGAATATAAAAACATAAATGCGCCTGACACTGTTTAATGCCAAACAATTTGGAAAATATAAATTATGACAATTGAACGCCTTCAAACTAATGCGCGTATGAGCCGCATAGTAAAGCATAACGGTATTATTTATCTGTGTGGACAAGTTTGTGCAGACGCTGAAAAAAATATTAAAGAGCAAACTCAAACTATGCTCGATAAAGTAGCTACTTTACTAGATGAAGCCGGCAGCTCGAAAGAGAATATGCTAAGCGCGACTATATATGTAAAAAGCATGGAGTATTTTGCTGAGATGAACGAGGTGTGGGATGCCTGGGTACCTGAAGGCTATGCCCCTGCACGCGCCTGTGTTGAAGCTAAAATGGCTCGAGATGGCTTGCTTGTTGAAATTTCGGTTGTTGCTGCAGTTAAGTAATTAGCAGCTATTAAGCTGCTAATCTTTTGAATTTAAAATGCTTAGATGATTAATACAATTAACTCTTTGGGTCCATGTGCGCCATAGGCAAGCGTCTGTTGAATATCAGCAGTTTTTGATGGACCCGAAATAAACACCACATTAGTAGGCAGCTTATTATGCCACTGCTCCTTTTCAAGTAACTCACTAAAAGTGGGGTAGAGTGTTTGGCTATCCACAATAACAAAGTGTACAGGGGGCACTAACGATAAAGTGCGCGGCTCAGCAACTGTAGGCCACAACACAATCGTGCCCGTTTGCGCAATTGCGCAGCGTGAGCCTGTAATACCAGCCGCTACCTGATCAAACAACCGCTCTTTATGTTCACTAAAGTCAAAGTTATACTTTTCGAGAGTGATCGCGCTGTTTAGCTGTTCAATCTCGTTAGTATATTGGCACTGCTCGCCGTATAGTAAGTGATTAATATTACGTTTTTTCAATTCAATATAAATATGTGTCGCTAATTCGCTGCGAGCTATGCTTATCACTTGCGCATGGTTACTTTTTAATTGTGTAGTAAACTGCTCAAGGTATTGCTGCGGGGTTAACTTAGCATAGTTAACAGCGTATTCTTGAGGAAGTTTGTCATAATCTACTTCTTGTATCTGCTGTTTCAGCTTGTTTAAAATACTTCTGCGTGCATTACTCATTATGATTCCTTGCGTTGCTTTAGCTGCTTTGCTTTTTCACGTTCTTTCACCCGTTGGTGCAATGTTTTTGACGCTAGTTTTGGCGCTGTTCTAGCTTCGGTCCAAGGACCAAGTTTCGCGGGTAATAAAAACCGTAGCCGTGTTACTAGCCACATGCTCGATTGATACAGCCAAGGAGAGCGATGAATGATGGACCAGATACTCCATATCAACACTTCTTTATTTTTACGACCACTGCCTTGGCCTTTCATTATATGTGGTTGCTGCGATGCTGGTTTGACGCTTTCTTGGCGTAGTCGTAACAGTAATTTAGGGATCGGAATTTTAACCGGGCATACATCACCGCATGCGCCACATAACGACGAGGCGTTGGGGTGATGAGTAGTTGCTTCTAGCCCAAGCATGTGGGGCGAGACAATTTTCCCGATAGGCCCAGGGTATACTGTGCCATAAGCATGACCACCAATACGAGTATACACTGGGCAGTGGTTCATACAGGCACCACAGCGAATACACTGTAATGTTTGACGTAGCTCTTCATCGCTATACATTTGACTACGGCCATTATCGAGTAACACCAAATGTACCTCTTCTGGGCCATCTTTTTCACCGAGCTGGCGTGGGTGACTAATCATATTAAAATAGGTTGAGATCGCTTGGCCGGTTGCACTGCGTGTTAATAAACTCAGAAGCGGGGGAATATCAACAAGCTTTTCAACCACTTTTTCTATGCCGGTGATGGCAATATGTAACTTGGGCACTGTGGTACACATACGGCCATTGCCTTCGTTCTCTACTAAACATAATGTGCCCGTCTCGGCAACGGCAAAATTAACCCCAGTGATACCCACATCGGCATGGCAAAATTTATCGCGAAGTACTTTTCTCCCTTGCTGAATGAGTGCATCTACGTCGGTGGTGTGCTCAAAACCGGCGATGTTTTTTGTAAATAAATCGGCGACTTGCTGCTTATTTTGGTGAATCGCCGGCATAATAATATGTGACGGGTGCTGTTTAGCGAGTTGTACTATGTACTCACCCATATCAGATTCTAAGCACTCAATATTATTAGCTTCGAGATGATCGTTAAGCGCGGTTTCTTCAGACACCATCGACTTGCCTTTAACCACCGTTTTGCCATCTTTATCAGCAATAATTGCGCTAATAATTTCGTTGGCTTGCGAGCAGGTTTCGGCCCAATGAACCTTAATACCGTTTTGTGTCAGTTGTTGCTCTAACAGCTCTAACAAAATCGGTAACTTTACTAAACTACGTTGTTTTATTAGTTTACATTGCTCTCTAAGTGTTTCTAGCTCATCAAGGTCGCTAAAAGCATTTTTGCGTTTCTCGACCAGATAATCCATGGCGCCGCGAAAATTACTGCGCAGTTCATCGTTAGCTAGGTCGCGTTTAACATTTTCTTTGAAAGAACGCGCTGAAGCGGCATATTTACTTTCGTCTTGTGTCGCTTGACGTGGATCGATATGTTTTTCACTCATATCTCACCTCCTGCGGTGGTGCGACTTAATAGGTAGCTGGCGATATGCTCCCCTTGTAATGGCGCTTTTTGATGCCTCAGTGCGCCATTAATGTTCATCATACATCCCCAGTCAGCACTGACATAACGTACTACGTCGGCGGCTAGTAAGTTGGCGCTTTTATCGGCCACCATTGCATTAGAGATATCACCATGCTTTACTGCAAAAGTGCCACCAAAGCCGCAGCATTCACTTTCATAGTCATGGGTTATTAACTCGACTTGGCTGAGCTGGGATAATAATTTTTTGCTGGTGATATGCACGCCCATTTCTCTGCGTGCAGCGCAGGAAGTATGCATTGCAACCCGTTCATAAGGGCCGCTATCGGTTAGTTTTATTTTTAATGCATGCACTAAAAACTCAGTGAACTCAAAAATACGGTCACAAAACGCATTTATGTTAGGCTCATCTTTAAGTAGTTCTTGGTAGTGATGGCGCATCATACCGCCACAAGAACCAGAAATAACCACAATTGGAATATCTAATGCAAAATGCTTCACTTGCTCACGCGCCACCGCTTTGGCTTGCTCGGTATAGCCAGAGTTATAAGCGGGTTGGCCACAGCAGCTTTGCCCCTGCGGAAAAATAACCTCAATGCCTTGGCGCTCTAAAAACTCAATTGCGTCAATACCTGAGTCAGGAAACAGCGTATCGTTGAGGCAGGTGCCGAATAAGTAAACCTGGGTTGGGTTTGTCGGGTAGTGTCTTAGGTGTATTGTATTTAACTGGCTCATTGCTAATCCTTGTTATCCTAAATGGTTAAGTGGGTCGGTAATATTAAAGACGTAACTGGCGATCAAACCGAGTAATCCAGCAGTGAGTACGTAGTAGAATGTGGGTATGATAGTACGCTTTATGGTTGCCCCTTCTTGATTGAGTAAACCCACCGTTGCAGAGGCGGCAACGACATTATGAATTGCAATCATATTCCCAGCGGCAGCGCCGATGGCTTGCAACGCAACCAATAACGCGCCGGAAATAGACAACGCATTGGCCACTTCAAATTGAAACTGGCTAAGCATCATATTACTCACGGTATTTGAGCCGGCAATAAACGCGCCTAGGGCGCCTACCATAGGAGCAAAAAGTGGGTAGATATCACCAAAAGTCAACGCAATTAAATTAGCCATAGCAACAGGCATGGCGTCTAAGCCGGCGTCGTTCACGCCAGAATTAATTAAAATACGTACCATAGGAATGGTAAAAATTAACACAAAGCCTGCACTGAATAGTACTTTTGAGGCATCTTTAGCGGCATCAGTAATTTCAGATACTTTCATTTTATGAATAAACAGCGTCAGCAATGATACAAACAACAAAATACCACCAGGTAAATACAATGGCGCAATACTGCCGCTAATATCCGGCTCGTCTAAAATTAGGTTAAATTGTAATGAGAATTGATTAAGCAGTGCTTTTAAATCTGTTGACAAACGACTCGCCACTAATAATAACGCCACTAGCAAATACGGCAGCCACGCTCTAAATAACGACATAGGGGCTTTGATTTTAGTGGGGGCGCTAAAAGAAATATTCCCCAGCCAAGTTGTTGGCCATTTTTCGCGCGGGGCAAAGTCCCATGACTGAGTGGGTATTAAAAACTTAGCTTTCGCGCACGGTACGACTATCGCTAGCCCAACCAAGGCACCAATTATTGAAGGAAATTCAGGGCCGATAAAAACACCGGTTAACGCATACGGGATGGTAAACGCAAGTCCAGCAAATAGAGCAAAAGGAGCCACTTGAAAGCCCTCGCGCCAGCTGTTATTTTTGCCAAAAAAGCGCGTCATCATACAGATCATTAATAACGGCATTAAAGTGCCAGTAATGGCATGGCCAATGGCAACTTCAGAGGTTATTAATACTAAAAATTGCTCCCAGCTACTGTTATTTGTCAGTAATTGTTCACTGAGTAACGCTTTATCTAAGCCATTACTAACACCAATAATAATCGGCGTACCCACCGCACCAAACGATACCGGTGTCGATTGGATCATCATGCCAATCATAATCGCTGCCATAGCAGGAAAGCCCATCGCTACCAAGAGGGGAGCTGCAATCGCAGCGGGTGTACCAAAACCGGTTGCGCCTTCAATAAATGAGCCAAATAACCAAGCAATAATAATAACCTGAATCCGCCTATCGGGACTGATATCGGCAAAACCACTGCGAATCGTGCTGATCGCACCAGAGTGTTGCAATGTGTTGAGCAACATAATGGCGCCAAAAATAATCCATAATACAGAGATGGTCACCAGCATACCTTGAAGGCTGCTTGCTAAAATACGGTTAAATGACATTTCCCAGGCAAAATAAGCAATAGCCATAGTAACGATTAACACCACGGGCATGGCACGCTTTGCTGGCCATTGCAACGGGATCAGCAATAAAGCGGCAAGTAAGATAGGAGTAAAAGCAAGCAGAGCTTGCAGGTATATCGACATAGAGTAACCACGCTTAATTTTTTATAGTAATTTTTATGCTGTTACTCTAGTAGTTAATTTATTGTTTATATATAGTCTGTAAATTAATGAATTGTTTCCAAAAAAGGTGTAATGAATGGCTAATGCCCATGAACTGACGTTATTTTCATTAGTAGTTGACGCACAATCATTTAATAAAGCAGCAGAGGTTGCGGGAATATCGACCCCGGCTCTTTCTAAAAAAATCAGTAGGCTAGAAAAGGATTTAGGTGTGCAGCTATTATATCGAACTACCCGCAAACTAAGCTTAACCGAAGCGGGCAGCTCGCTGTATCAACATGCAAAGTCAATAGAATTACAATTAAGTGACGCATTAAATAGTGTTAGTGCCTACCGTGGAGCAATTAGTGGTTCGATTAAAATGACCGTACCGACCATTTCAGGGGAGCTACTGCTAGCGCAAGTAGTGGGCCAATTTTGTGAAAAGTACCCAAATGTGAATGTTGATATGCGGCTAGAGAATGACTTTATTGACTTGGTTGATAAACGCATTGATTTAGCGATTAGAACCGGCGTATTAGCAGATTCAAGTTTAATTGCAAAGCCTATTATCAAATCGCGTTGGGTGGTGTGTTGTGCGCCTAATTATATCGAAAAATTTGGCGAACCAAGCAACTTAGACGATCTAAGTCGACATAACTGTTTAGCCTATACCTATCAAAATAAAGGTGCTCGCGAATGGCGTTTTACTCACCAAGGTGAGGAGGTTAGTATTGCCATTAAAGGAAACTTTTCGGCTAATACCGCACAAGCACTTAGGCAAAATGCGCTATCGGGTTATGGCATTGTCTATGTACCACGTTGTTGTGTGTATGAGCATTTGCTAACTGGCGAACTGGTGGCTATTTTATCTGAGTATCAACCTCGTGAACTAGGGGTATATGCTGTGTATCCGTATACGCGCCATCAGCCAGAAAAAATTAAACTGCTGATCGAGTATATTACTAATGCCTACAGTGAACTTAGCGATTACTTTTAAGCTTGTTTTGTTTGATG
This sequence comes from Pseudoalteromonas sp. 20-MNA-CIBAN-0454, assembly GCF_040308685.1. Taxonomy (NCBI): domain Bacteria; kingdom Pseudomonadati; phylum Pseudomonadota; class Gammaproteobacteria; order Alteromonadales; family Pseudoalteromonadaceae; genus Pseudoalteromonas; species Pseudoalteromonas sp. 20-MNA-CIBAN-0454. The sequence goes on from NZ_JBEOOB010000009.1 coordinate 13,033, forward strand.
GGCAGCAGAGTATGTTGAGGAACTACAATAAAAGACACAACCAAATGCTAAAGCTTATACCACTTAAAACGGTCGACATAACCACAGTGCTGGCAAGCGTTGCTTGGTGCTGTTTTATTTGATTAGCAATAAGGTAGGCATTAACACCTAAAGGCGATGCGCTTAATAATATAAGTACGTTGAGTAGTTGCGCCTCTAGCATAAACACAAATCGGCCTAACAATAATACTAAGCAGGGTAGCAATACTAGCTTTAATAATGTGGCGATTAGCGCGGGTTGCCAGTTTTGGCTTATTTTATAAAATGCTAAATTAGCTCCCAACACAAATAGTGCGCAGCCAATAGCGGGTTGTGAGAGTAAATCTAAGCCATTAATAATATCCAGTGGCAATGTAAGGCCTAAAACATTAGCCAATAACCCTAGGCTAATGCTAAGTACCACAGGGTTTAACAGCATGTTTTTGGCAAATTGTTGCCACGAAAACGCACTTTTTTCGCTTTTTGCACTCACTAAAAAGGTGAGAGTAAATAACAATGCACTATGAAAAGTGATAATCATAAATACTATACCAATCATTTCACGGCCAATTGCTGCAATAATTATTGGTAAGCCAACCAGTACGGTATTTGAATAGCTACTGCCAAGAGCAAATACGCTATGGCGTTGATAATCACTGTGCTTAGTAATTAAAAATCGGTCTATTAAAGCGCCAATTATAAAAACACCCACAACCGCAATATAAAAACTTAAAAAGCCATTTAAGCTCACACTATTGTGTAAGTTAGCTTGCGCCATATTTAAAAATAAAAAAGCGGGAATACTAATATAAAAGGTAAATTTACTAATACCAGTTATATGTTGTTGTTCTAAAAATTGTGACTTAGTGCTAATAAAACCAGCAGTAACAATAAATACCAGCGGAAATATAATTGAAAAAATAGACACTAATGTCGCCTTAAATAGTATTTAACCAGAGCTGTGGTTATTTAACGCCTAAATTCATCACTTTGCGGTAAATTAATTAAAATAAGTACAGCGCCTTTACCACCATATTCAAGCGGTGCTTGGTGCATTGCAATTACGTCTGGGTGTTGTACTAAATACTGCGGTACTTTGTGCCTGAGTATATGCCCACCAATGCCATGAATTATGCATGCACAATAGTAATGTTTCTTTTTGCATTCGTGGATCAAACCAGCTAGCTCATCTTTTGCAGACTCTTTATTTAAGCCATGCAAATCTAGGGTTAAATCAGGAACAAAGTCACCACGGCGTAGTTGCTTAGCTAAAAAGCGGTCTTGGCCATCTTGTACATAATTAACCGTACCATTGGTATCAATATCAGGTATATATTCATCCGAAAAGAAGAATTCTGACTGTTGTTGCTTTTTTTGCTGGGCAAACTGCTTTGCTTGTGACACTTTAGGCTTATTAGTAAAGCGGTGAGTGTCTTGTTTAAAAACGCGCGCACCAGTGATACTTTGACGAAACATGTCAATGTCATCATTGCTAATTGGGCTGTTTGAATAAGGATCTTTTTTCATAGCGGCAGTCTAAACAAAAAAAGGGTAAAAATCGAGATAAAAGGCGTTACAATAGGGCAATCGGGAGGCGATTGTGGCCTCGATTGAATTAATAATTTTGAAAGTAGCAGGCAGGCAATACACATGAGTGAATTACAAATAGAAGAAGCAACGCTAGAAGAAGCTGTAGCAGAACTTTCAACCTTACACGACTGGTTACGTTGGACTACAAGCCAATTTGCCAGCAGTGGTATTTTTTTTGGTCACGGTACTGATAATGCGTGGGACGAAGCGGTAAATTTATTATTACCCGCATTAAGCTTACCAATAGATGCGCCGAAAGAATTAATGCATGCGCGTTTAACGAGTACAGAAAAAAACAGCTTAGCGGGCTTAATTGCTGAGCGTATTAACGATTTTACCCCAGTGCCGTATTTAACCAACATTGCTTGGTTTGCGAATATGCCATTTTATGTAGACGAGCGCGTGCTTATTCCACGTTCGCCATTTGCAGAGTTAATTAATAACCGCTTTACCCCTTGGCTTGAAGAGCCTGAGTCGGTTAAGCGTATTTTAGATTTATGTACGGGTTCTGGTTGTATCGCGATTGCACTTGCACAAGCGTTTGAAAATGCGCAGGTAGATGCGGTTGATATTTCTTATGAAGCTCTAGAAGTAGCCGACATAAATATTACAGACTACCAGTTAAGTGAACGAGTACTGCCAATTCAGTCAGATGTGTTTAGTGGTGTACCAGGGCAAACATACGACCTGATCATAGCTAACCCGCCGTACGTTGATGCTGAGGACATGGCCGACTTACCGCGTGAGTTTCATCATGAACCAGAACTTGGTTTGGCTTCAGGCCACGACGGCCTAGACGTAACCCGCACTATATTAAGCGAAGCAAGTAAGCACCTTACTGCAAACGGCTTATTGTTTGTAGAGGTAGGTAACTCTATGGTACATATGGATGCATTGTATCCGGGTGCGCCATTTGAATGGGTTGAGTTTGAACAAGGTGGTTTAGGTGTGTTTGTTATTAGCAAACAGCAACTTGATGAGTATTTTGCACAATAAAAATCAATATCATTTATAGAATATGTATTTGAATATAAATTGATATAAGTAAATAGCCGAGTGTAAAGCTCGGCTATTGGTAGTCATTAGGAATGAGGAAAAGTAATGGCAGGTAATAGCATTGGACAGTTATTTAAAGTGTCTACTTTTGGTGAGAGCCACGGCGTTGCATTAGGCGGCGTTGTTGATGGTACACCAGCAGGTCTTGAAATCACCGAGGCCGACCTACAAATAGATTTAGACCGTCGTAAACCGGGGCAAAGTCGTTATACCACGCAGCGCCGTGAAGACGATCAGATAAAAATTCTTTCAGGCGTATTTGAAGGTAAAACCACAGGTACTAGCATAGGTTTACTTATTGAAAACACCGATCAACGCTCAAAAGATTACGGCAAAATTAAAGATGTGTTTCGCCCAGGTCATGGCGATTACACCTATTGGCATAAATACGGCCTGCGCGATTATCGCGGTGGTGGTCGCTCATCAGCGCGCGAAACGGCAATTCGTGTTGCTGCGGGCTCTATTGCTAAAAAATATTTAAAACAATTTCATGGTATCGAAATAAAAGCCTGCTTAAGTCAGTTAGGGCCAATTAAAGCAGACATTTTTGATTGGAACGAAGTTGAAAACAACTTATTCTTTTTTCCTGATGTGAGCAAGTTAGAAGCGCTTGATGAATATATGCGCGGCCTTAAAAAGCAAGGTGACTCAGTAGGCGCAAAAGTAAAAGTAGTGGCAAGTAATGTACCTGTAGGGTTAGGTGAGCCAGTATTTGACCGCCTTGACGCCGAACTTGCGCATTCGTTAATGAGCATTAACGCGGTTAAAGGTGTTGAAATTGGCGACGGCTTTGATGTAATTGAGCAAAAAGGCTCAGAGCACCGCGATGAACTAACACCACAAGGGTTTACCTCTAACCATGCGGGCGGCGTATTAGCCGGTATTTCTACGGGGCAAGATATTATTGCTTCTATTGCGCTAAAACCTACCTCAAGCATTACTATACCAGGTAACAGTATCAATACCGAAAACGAAGCAGTTGAGATGATCACCAAAGGTCGTCACGATCCGTGTGTAGGTATTCGTGCTGTGCCAATTGCTGAGGCGATGATGGCCATTACTTTAATGGATCATTTGCTACGTCAACGTGGACAAAACCCACATGTACACCACGAGCATGGGCCGATACCCGGTTCGGTATAATTAGAGTTACATTAAGTAGATAATAAAAACGCGGGTGATCCGCGTTTTTTGTATTTGTTTATCAGTGCAAGTTCAACTTTTTTACTAAAGTCAATTAAACAGGTTTGAGGGTGCTAAATGTGACAATGACAAATAACGTAAAGGCTCAGCAACAAGCTGCATTGAAAAGGCTGGAGCGTTTTAGCTTCATTACCGACAGCAGTTTAAAAATTCCTTTTACTAACTTTAAAGTTGGTGCCGATGCGATTATTGGTTTATTGCCCGTTGCCGGTGATATGGCCGGTTTTATTTTATCTGCTTATGTATTAATTGAAGCGCAGCGCTTAGGTGTTAGCTGGACTATAAAACTACGTATATTAGTTAATATGCTTATCGACTTTGTGGGCGGTTTACTACCCATAGTAGGCGATATTTTTGATGCTTACTTTAAAGCAAACACCCGAAACACCCAGCTGCTAAAAAAATACTTAGCGCAGCAAAAGTAATAAAGCAATTTAGCTTTTACCCTTGTTAAAAAAGTATTCTGCAATAACCTGCTTTTGTTGACCAAACTGATCTGAAATCCCTATACCTACACCTATTATTTGCCCCTGTGCTTTAGGTGGGTTAGCCTGTATTTGTTTATTTATAACAGCCAGTTGAGGGCTTTTCTCGTTAGCTAATAATGTTAAATGTGGCTGAAAGTTTTGAAAAACATTAGGGCTGCCGTAGCGCTTAAATGCAGTTAACTTGTTGGGGTAGTTTTTAACCCAAGTAGGCACAGTAACATTTCGCTCGCGCAGCGGTTCAATGGCAAGTGTTACCTCGTCAGATAGTCTTTGTAATTGGCGCGACGGCTGTAAATTAATAAAGGCCCAATTACTTTGCGTTACGCTAAAGCCTTCAGCGGTTATGGGAAAAGGCTGTTGTTGCGCTACGATGTTTTTTACCGCAAGTTTAATTGCCTCCTCTGTACCGGGTGCAAAGTCAGTTAAATATAAAGTAGCGTGTACCGGCATGCCTTTATCGTAAAAGCTAACCATACCCGCTTGTTTTAATGCATCACTGGTTTGCGCCATTAAAGTAATGATTGGTTGCGAAGGAATAGCAAACACATTAATACTGATGTTTTTTGCAACAGCAGGCAGTGATGTACCCATAAGCCCAAGCAGGGCAATAAATAAAAATTTAACCTTTTTTATACTCATTAGTTTAAACATAATTTTAGTATTTCAGTAAGCAGCTCTGTCGTTATAGTGATGGTAAGGGTTATTGCTCAAGCAGTAAATACGCCAAACAGTATAAATACCAGCTATTTGGCAGCACCTTGTATAGCTATTATTAGCAAGCCCCATGGGCTTTATAAAACGCCGTTACATGGAAGTGTTAACCCGCTATCCAATTTTTTACATTCGCTGCGAAAGCCCGTACAATTCACCTCGTTTTTAGCGCGCACATTTTTAATATAATGAGCAGTAAGCCCTATATTCAGAGTAAGTAATTAAACTTTTATGCATAAAATTGCTGATTTAATTTCTATTTTTGCAGCCACTTTTGACCAAAGCTATAATACGCGGCTGGTTAAAGGCGAGCACGAACCTATTTATATTCCTAGCTGTGATAAAACGCCGTATCACCAAATTGTGTTTGCTCATGGTTTTTACGCCAGTGCCCTGCACGAAATTGCACATTGGCTGGTGGCGGGAGATAAGCGCCGTTTACTTGAAGATTACGGCTATTGGTATTGCCCCGACGGCCGCGATAAGCAAAAACAAGCCGAATTTGAAAATGTAGAAATAAAACCGCAAGCCATTGAGTGGCTATTGAGTACCGCCGCAGGTTTTGAATTTAATGTGTCGGTAGATAATTTAAATGGCGAGCAAACGTGTCGTTTTGATTTTCAGCAGCGAGTACACCAACAAGTTTTAACACTTATTAATAACGGTTTTAACTCCCGTACCGAGGCATTGCTAAAAGCACTAAGCCATTTTTATAATACGCCATGGCCAATGAGTGCACAGCAATTTAATTGGCAACATCCCAAGGAGCTCAAGGATGCAGTTTAAGTTAGGTTTAATTATAAACCCGCTAGCGGGTTTAGGCGGCACTGTAGCGTTAAAAGGTAGCGATGGCGCAGCAACTGCAGCAAAAGCGCTAGCACTTGGCGCTCAGCCTAAAGCTAATAGCCGTACAAAAGCCGCACTTGAAGTATTACTGCCTTATAAAAACCAATTAACTATTTATACAGTAAATGGCGATATGGGCGAGCACTGTGCTAAAGCACTCGGCTTTAAGGTGCAAGTAATATATAACAGCAATGCTATAACCACAGCCAACGACACAGAGCACGCTGTAAAAGCACTTAAAGAGCTAGGTGTAGATTTAGTTTTATTTGCTGGAGGCGACGGCACAGCGCGTAATATTTGCCATGCTGTTGAGGACACAATACCCGTACTGGGTATTCCTGCTGGCTGCAAAATACACTCAGGGGTATATGCAATCACGCCAAAAGCAGCAGGGCGTGTAGTCGAAATGCTGGTAAAAGGCGATTTAGTTACCTTAGGTGACGCCGATGTAATGGATATTGACGAAGAGGCATTTAGACAAGGCACAGTTAAAGCTAAACGTTATGGCGAAATGCAAGTACCAAGCGAAGTGCGTTACATGCAAGCGGTTAAAAATGGCGGTAAAGAAACCGACGAGTTAGTGCTTGTAGATATTGCCGCCTATGTGGTGAGTGAAATGGATGAGGACACTTTTTACATTATGGGCAGTGGCTCAACCGTTGCTGCAGTAATGGAAGAAATGGGGTTAGAAAATACACTCTTAGGTGTCGATTTAGTTAAAGATCAAACCCTTATAGCGCAAGACCTAACCGCAGCGCAATTACTTGAGCATACGCAAGGTCAAAAAACTAAATTAGTGATCACCTTAATTGGCGGCCAAGGACATATTTTTGGTCGTGGTAATCAACAGCTTAGCCCCGCGCTTATTCGCACTATTGGCACCAATAACATTATAGTAGTAGCTACAAAAACAAAATTGCAGGCTTTAAATGGCCGCCCACTTATTTGTGACACCGGCGATAGCAGTTTAGATGATGAACTAACCGGTTATATTAAAGTTACATGCGGATTTAACGACCACATTATGTATGCAGTAGGGTATTAATACCCATTGCAAAACCAGGAGACAGAATAAATGAGTTTAGTAAACTATATTGATGCAGCCCAACACTATTTTGATGATTTAGTGATTAAAGCCACCGATGATGAATTATTTGCAGGAGGCTATTTGCGAGGTCACTTTGACTTAGCAGTAGGGTATGCGCAAGTAGAAAAGCTAACTATTAGCACAGATGAACTTAACGAAACCGTAGAGCAAAGCTTAGTGAAGGCTTATCATAATGGTGAACTTAATGAAGATGACAAAACCCTTGTTGCTCGTTTGTGGGAAGAAGTAAAAGCATTGGCCTGAGTAAACCTAGGCTAAAACTAATTTAAACGCGATACGCTACTGGCTTATCGCGTTTTTTTTGTTTAAAAGTATTGATATGAGGGAGTTAGCCTCAGGTTAATTTACTGTTGTGTAAAGATAGGATATGGTTATTGAAAATATGATTTAGAGAGCTTTAAAGAATGAATAATAACCAAAGTGCAGTGCCAACTGGTTTAATTGCACGATTTTTAAATTTTGTTGAACGGGTAGGTAATAAGCTTCCTGATCCGGCCATTATATTTTTGTTTGCCATGTTACTAATTTGGTTTTTGTCGTGGTGGTTTTCAGGCGTAAGCTTTGATGCAATAGATCCACGTACCGGCGAAGCCATTATTATCAATAATATGCTAGCAAGTGATTCGCTCGCCACCTTTTTATCCTCTATGGTAAAAACCTTTACCGGCTTTGCACCCTTAGGCGTAGTGTTAGTGGCTATGTTAGGTGTGGGGGTTGCAGAGCATTCGGGCTTTATTAATACCGGCCTTAAGTTAATGCTTAAAGTGACGCCTAAAAAGTTATTAACGCCTTCAATTATTTTAGTGGCCATTGTAAGCCATACCGCAACTGATGCAGGTTATGTATTAGTTATTCCACTAGCTGGGGTTATATTTTATGCTGCAGGGCGCCATCCGCTTGCGGGTATTGCTGCTGCATTTGCTGGTGTGAGTGGTGGTTTTGGGGCTAACTTTATTCCATCGGGTATCGACCCATTGCTACAAAGTTTTACCCAAAGTGCGGCGCAAATAATTAATCCTGCAATGACAATTAACCCGTTAAATAACTGGGCATTTGCTTCAGCATCTAGCTTATTTATAGTGGCATTAGGCTGGTATATTACCGATAAAATTATAGAACCACGTTTACAAAAAACCGCGGTAGATGGCGCTAAAGAAGATTTACCCGTATTTGAAGATGCCCGCAGTGATGAAAAACGTGCATTTATAATTGCCAGTTCAGTTATGGTTGCAGGCCTTGCGTTACTTGCTTATGTATCGGCAGATAGTAACTCGGCAATGCGCAGCAGCGATGGCTCGTTAACTAATTTTAGCTCGCCATTAATGCAATCTATCGTACCGTTAATCTTTTTATTATTTTGGATACCCGGCGCGGTTTACGGCTTTACCGTAGGCACCTTTAAAACCTCTAAAGACATGATAGATGCCATGAGTAAAGCGATGAGCGGCATGGCATATTATATTGTAATGGCATTTTTCTGTTCGTTATTTATTGCCGCATTTAGTAAATCAAACTTAGGTGCATTGCTAGCAATCGAAGGCGCGCAGTTATTAAAAGCAATGCAGTTGCCAAGTGCAGTAACGGTTGTGGGAATTATCTTTTTAACCGGCTTTGTTAACTTATTTGTAGGTTCAAGTTCAGCAAAATGGGCATTACTTGGCCCCATATTTGTACCTATGCTAATGCAACTTGGTATTTCGCCAGACTTAACTCAAGCGGCTTATCGTGTTGGTGACTCAAGCTCTAATATTATTACACCGTTAATGCCCTATTTCCCATTAGTGGTGGTGTACTGTCAAAAGTATGTGAAAGGCACCGGCATAGGCACTTTAATTGCTATTATGCTACCGTACTCAATCGCCTTTATGATTGGCTGGAGTATCTTTTTATTAGGTTACTGGGCACTTGGTATCCCGCTAGGGCTTGATGCCAGCTACGTTTACCCAGCGCTAGCGCCTTAACGTAAAACAAATAGGTAATATAGTAAAAGCCTCATCATGAAATTGGTGGGGCTTTTTTGTGTTAAGAGATCAGATTTAACCGTAGGGCAAACACTGTACCCCGAATAAAGTAACCTTAATAAAAGTAATGCTAAAAGTTACTATGGCATTGCCTTCCTCATTTACTGCTGATTGTCTGCTCTTTGTTTAAATGCTTTTAAGTGAGTTATTCACCAAGAGGATAGGAGACACTGCGCTTTAGAGAAGTAATAGAGCAGTGCAGATAAGAAAGGGGTGTGCAGGCGAGAATTTAGCTGTGAGGTAGAAATAAAATATCGGGTTTATTTTCTCAGGGGAATATTATTTTTTGCCTAGAGCCTAGAGCCTAGAGCCTAGAGCCTAGAGCCTAGAGCCTAGAGCCTAGAGCTTTATTTTAGACACAAAAAAACCTTGCTCACTTACGTGGCAAGGTTTTTATTAAAGAGTCGTTGCTTATTTCGGCGTTGTAAAGCTTACTGGGCGACGTTCTTTACGAGGACCGCTGCGCTTATCACCGCGTGCGCTGTCATCTTTATTAAAGCTGCGTTTTTCGCCGCCAGCTGGACGCTCAGAGCGTTCGCCACGTGGCTCAGCAGGACCTTGATCAGCAGTGATTGTTAAGCCCATAGGACGTTTACAAATAAACACTTTTTGGAAATGATCAAGTACATCTTTAGGCATGTTTTTCGGTAATTGAACCGTGCTGTGATTATCGTGTAGACGAATATCACCAATAAACTTGCTTGAAATGTCAGCTTCGTTAGCAATAGCGCCAACAATGTTCTTAACCTGAACACCATGTTCACGACCTACTTCGATACGGTATGTATCCATAGGACCTGCATCACGGCTGTTACGCTCACGAGGTTTACGTTCAGCGCGCTCGCCACCACGTTCACCGCCACGTTCGTTACGACGACCACGATCACCACGGTCATTGCTACGTGGGTTACGATCATTGCGCTCGTTACGTTCGCGAGGTTGAATCTTAACTTCTTCAACCTTAATTGGTGATTGTTGCTGTGCTAAACACAGTAACGCACCAGCAAGGTCTTCAGCAGAAAGTTCAAGCTTTTGAGCCATGTTTGCTGCTACTTCATTAAAGAAAGTAATATCTTTGTTTTCAAGAGCAAGTGTTAACTTGGCTTGTAACGCTTCGATACGTTTTTCTTCAACAATTTTAGCTGTTGGTAATTCAACTTGTGCAATATCTGAATTCGTATGACGAATGATATTTTTAAGTAAATAACGTTCGTTATGTTTTACGAATAAGATTGCTTTACCAGTACGACCAGCACGACCTGTACGGCCGATACGGTGAACGTAGGCTTCAGAATCTTGTGGAATATCGTAGTTGATAACTAAACTTAAACGGTCAACATCTAGACCACGTGCCGCTACGTCTGTTGCAATAACAACATTTAGCATGCCGCTTTTTAAGCGCTCTACTGTGCGTTCACGTGCTTGCTGGTTCATGTCACCGTTAAGTGGAGCGGCAGAGAAACCTTCACGCTCTAATAATTCAGCAAGTTGTACTGTATCGTTACGCGTACGTACGAAAACAATAGCGCCTTCATATTGCTCAGCTTCTAAAAAGCGAACAATGGCTTTATTTTTATGAATGCTTGCATTCCAAAACACTTGCTCTACTGATGATACAGTTGAGTTACGCGCAGAGATATGAACCTGTTCAGGATTGTTCATATACTTGCTGCTGATGTTTTGAATTTGCTTAGGCATGGTCGCAGAGAAAAGACATGTTTGCTTTTCGCGCGGTGTTTTTTCCATGATGCTTTCTACATCATCGATAAAGCCCATGCGTAACATTTCATCGGCTTCATCAAGTACAAGTGCTTGTAGAGCATCAAACTTGATAGTGCCACGGTTAATATGATCGATTAAGCGACCTGGAGTAGCTACGATAACTTGCGCGCCACGACGAAGTGCACTTAGTTGGATACTGTAGCTTTGGCCACCATAAAGTGCCAATACTTCAATACCACGAACATGTTTAGCATATTGTTCAAATGCCTCAGCAACTTGGATCGCAAGCTCACGGGTTGGTGTGAGTACAAGGATCTGTGGCTGTTTCACAGACGGGTCAATATTATTTAATAGTGGTAGTGCAAATGCTGCGGTTTTACCTGTACCCGTTTGAGCTAGTCCCAGTACGTCCTTTCTTTCTAGCAATAACGGTATACATTGAGCTTGGATTTCAGATGGTGTCTTGTAACCCAACTCTTCAACTGCCTTCAAAATTGCAGGAGAAAGATTTAGAGATTCAAACGTGACTGGTTCTGACATTAATACGCCTCAACGAATTTAAAGAGGCGCGCATTATAAAGGATAAATGCGGTAAATGCTTGTAGAAATTACAACTAATTTATAGGTGATTGATGTTGGTCGAAATTTAACCAGCTAAGTAACTAGATTACTTAACTGGTTAACATATTTGATACAGAACTTATTGATAAAGTCCAAGATTCTCTTTGGCGTAGGCCTCAAACTCTGTAAAACCACCAATGTGTTTTTGGTCTACAAAGATTTGCGGCACTGTTGGGCAAGGTTTGCCGGCAGACTTTTCAAGATCTTCTTTACTTATGCCTTCTTTAATAATGTCGATATAGCGAAATTTAAAATCATCACGTTCATTTGATAGTTGTTCTGCTACGTCTTTAGCACGAACACAAAATGGGCAGCCTTCACGACCAAAAATTACAGTTAACATAGTGAACTCCTCAATTAAATTGCTACTAGTGTAACCAATTGAGTTAAATATTAAAGAGCAAACAAGCGATTAAGCTGTTCGCTTTTATTGATATGCCTTAGGGATCAGCGTTTTTAAATAATCGCTACTGTTATTGGGCGCTTAATGTGGTGTTAAAAGTAAAATAAATAATTTTTTGAAAAATCATCTTGAAAACACTTTTGCAGTCCATATATAGATAAGTAGAGGACGCCTGATGGGTCCTTGTTAAACAGAAGTAATTGAAATTTATATTATTAATTAAACTTCATTTGTGTTTGTTCACTAGAAAAGCACAACTGAAATATCGCTTAAATATGAGGATATTATTATGCGTACAGTAGATTTATCACCCCTTTATCGTTCATTCATCGGTTTCGATCATTTAGCGTCTTTAATGGATGCGGCAGCGAGTTCAGATAAGCAGCCAAGCTTTCCTCCTTACAATATCGAAGCGCTCGATAAAGACAAATATAGAATCACTATGGCGGTTGCTGGTTTTAGCAATAGCGAACTGACAATCGAGTCAGAAAATAACACCCTAAAAGTTAGCGGGGTTAAACAAAGTAAAGACGATAGTAAAGAGCGTAAATTTATTCACCAAGGCATTGCAGATCGCAATTTTGAGCGTAAGTTTCAGTTAGGAGATCACGTCAGAGTTATCGCTGCTGATTTAGCCCATGGTTTACTCAGCATAGATTTACAACGTGAAATACCTGAAGCGTTAAAACCGCGCAAAATAGCAATCGGTGGCAATGATTTGCTCGAAGATAAGTAATTCACTTTAAATATTTTCCACTGTTTTAGCCGCCTCGCTTGAGGCGGTATTTTTACCATTGTAATTTATGTTTAACGACCTTGTTGTGTATTTTAAAAGAGTAAATTTAAAAAATTATTTGTTATTTGCTTGAAAACAATTTTAACGTCCATATATAGATAAGTAGAGGACGCCTGATGGGTCCTTGTTAAACAGAAGTAATTGAAATTTATATTATTAATTAAACTTCATTTGTGTTTGTTCATTAGAAAAGCACAACTGAAATATCGCTTAAATATGAGGATATTATTATGCGTACAGTAGATTTATCACCCCTTTATCGTTCATTCATCGGTTTCGATCATTTAGCGTCTTTAATGGATGCGGCAGCAAGTTCAGATAAGCAGCCAAGCTTTCCTCCTTACAATATCGAAGCGCTCGATAAAGACAAATACCGAATTACTATGGCAGTTGCTGGTTTTAGCAATAGCGAACTGACAATCGAGTCAGAAAATAACACCCTAAAAGTTAGCGGGGTTAAACAAAGTAAAGACGATAGTAAAGAGCGTAAATTTATTCACCAAGGCATTGCAGATCGCAATTTTGAGCGTAAGTTTCAGTTAGGAGATCATGTAAGAGTTATCGCTGCTGACTTAGCCCATGGTTTACTCAGCATAGATTTACAACGTGAAATACCTGAAGCGTTAAAACCGCGCAAAATAGCAATAGGTGGCAATGATTTGCTCGAAGATAAGTAATTCACTTTAAATATTTTCCACTGTTTTAGCCGCCTCGCTTGAGGCGGTATTTTTACCATTGTAATTTATGTTTAACGACCTTGTTGTGTATTTTAAAAGAGCGAATTTAAAAAATTATTTGTTATTTGCTTGAAAACAATTTTAACGTCCATATATAGATAAGTAGAGGACGCCTGATGGGTCCTTGTTAAACAGAAGTAATTGAAATTTATATTATTAATTAAACTTCATTTGTGTTTGTTCATTAGAAAAGCACAACTGAAATATCGCTTAAATATGAGGATATTATTATGCGTACAGTAGATTTATCACCCCTTTATCGTTCATTCATCGGTTTCGATCATTTAGCGTCTTTAATGGATGCGGCAGCAAGTTCAGATAAGCAGCCAAGCTTTCCTCCTTACAATATCGAAGCGCTCGATAAAGACAAATATAGAATCACTATGGCGGTTGCTGGTTTTAGCGAAAGCGAGCTGAGCATAGAATCAGAAAACAACACACTAGTTGTTGCAGGTATTAAAACGGGTAAAGAGCAAGCGAGTGAGCGTAAATTTATTCATCAAGGTATTGCAGAGCGCAACTTTGAGCGTAAATTTCAGCTGGGGGATCACGTAAAAGTACTTGGTGCCGATTTAGCAAATGGCTTATTGAGCATTAACCTTGAACGCGAAATACCAGAAGCACTTAAGCCACGCAAAATTGAAATAGGCAGTGGTAGCCTTATAGAAGGCAAGTAATTTAAATAAGCTTAGTTTTTGATTATCCCCGTAAAGCCGCTTTTTAGCGGCTTTTTGCTGTTCTGATAAAAAGTTAAAAGTTACAGGCTTTCCAGATTGTTCAAATAGTAAGTTGCTTGCTGTAATGTACTTTGCTGTAACGTATTCTCTTGTTTATCCCAGTTTTTATACACCATGCCAATGCGTGGGTTTTTTTCTAACTTTGCTCTGTGCGTGTGCATAAAATGCCAGTAAAGGCTATTAAACGGGCAGGCGTCATCACCCACTTTTTGTTTTACTTTATAGTGGCAGTTTTTGCAGTAGTCGCTCATTTTATTAATATAGTTACCGCTTGCCGCATAAGGTTTGGTTGCAATAATTCCGTCATCGGCAAATTGGCTCATACCCCGAGTATTGGGCATTTCTACCCATTCAATAGCATCTATATAAACACCCAAATACCAAGCATCAACCTCATCTGGGTTTATAGCCGTTAATAAACAAAAATTACCAATAACCATAAGACGCTGAATATGATGGGCGTATGCAGTCGTTAAGCTTTCACAGAGCGCATGGTGCATGCAGTTCATTTTAGTTTTAGCATGCCAAAAATACGGCGGTAATGTATTTTTGGCTTTAAGCTGATTTTTAGTTGCGTAATCTGGCATGTTAATCCAGTAAATTGCGCGTACGTACTCTCTCCAGCCCAGTATTTGCCTAACAAACCCCTCTACTTGTGCAATAGAAATATCATTAGGGCGTTGTTCGTATTGGGCTATTACACGCTTTATTACATACAGTGGGTGTATTAACTTTGCATTCAAAGCAAACGATAAGCGGCTATGGTACAGGCTATTGTTATGTTTACCTTGCTCTGTCATTGCATCTTGAAACTGGCCAAAATGAGGCAGTAAATACCAACAAAAATAATCTAAGCAGCTAATGGCTTGTTTTCGGGTTGTGGGCCAAGGGAGTTGTTCTGCGGCTTTACCAAAGTAGCTAACATTATGTTTATTTAAACGCGCAATTATAGCGCTTACATCGTTATTAAATAATTTAGGTGGCGGGATTTGCGCTAAGTCGGCGGTTGAAAATTTATTTCTGTTATTACTATCAAAGTTCCACTTTCCACCGTGTGGTTTGTTGCTATCCATTAATATATTAAATTGTTTGCGCATTGCGCGATAAAAATGCTCCATTGTTATGTGTTTATCTTTTATAAAGCGGTGTTTTATTTCCTCAAAGGGTAGTAAAAAATGCTCGCTGTCAACACCGCTAACCGTTAATGGGCTGGTGTTTGCAAAGTGGGCTAACTGGGTTTTTAATCTATATTCGTCTGGGTATTGGTACTCAATAGTATTGCATTGATGTTGCGCTGCTATACGGGTAAGCAATGCGGGTAAATCTTCATCATTACAGGTTTCGTTTAATGTTAAATGCAGTACATTAAATCCGGCTTGGTTTAATGCTGTTGCAAAGTTTTCCATAGCGCAAAAAAATGCACAGATTTTTTGAATATGGTGCTTAACATAGCTGGTTTCTTGTTTTAGCTCTGCAATAACATACAAGGTATTGGTTTTTTTATCTTTATACCATGAGTGAGCAGGGTTGAGCTGATCGCCCAAAATGAGTCTAAGAGTATTAAAGTGTGTCATGCCTAAGCCAAATAAATTTAATACGCAAAATTATTACATCAAGATCGCTTACTTTATAAAAACATAGATTTAAAAATTCCTAAATTTGGATAATAAGTGCAAAAATTGACAAAATTAAATAATTACGCGTTAAATTATAAACACGCTATTTGGTGTCACTTTTTTTATAAACTTATTACTTATTATGGTTGCTAATTACGGCGTACATACTTATAATACCCGCCATTGTTTAGTATGTTGAAAGATATTACTAACAGCGATATTAAATTATTAAGTTTAGTATCTATTGGCGCGGGATGGAGCAGTCTGGTAGCTCGTCGGGCTCATAACCCGAAGGTCGTCGGTTCAAATCCGGCTCCCGCAACCAATCATAATAGTGGGTTTAATCTTACTAATTTATATCGCGCATTCTAAGTAATGCGCGTTTTGCGTTTAAGCTACTGTAGTTTAATTTAGTCAGATTTTTGACTCGCAACCAAGCTTGGCCCTAGGCCACACAGTTTTGTGCTTTTTGGTGTGACGCCCCGCTTGGTTCGGGGCGTTGTTGTATCTGCACTGTTTGATTTGTGACATGGTGATCAAATCAAAATTTAAACTCAATATTTTAGGGCTATAAGCCCTTTTTTTGTTTGTATGGAGGATTTTCGTGACAAAACTTGAACAAGATTTAGTAGCTATGTTAACGCCAGCGGTAGAAATGTTAGGTTTTGAATTACATGGTCTTGAGTTTGTACAAGCGGGTCGCCATTCTACCTTAAGAGTTTATATTACTCATGAGGCTGGGATCTCAGTTGATAATTGTGCAGATGCGAGTCGCCAAATAAGTGCGATTTTAGATGTCGAAGACCCAATTACAAATGAATATGATTTGGAAGTATCGTCTCCTGGTGTTGATCGTCTATTATTCAAACAAGATCACTACGAGCAGGCGCAAGGAGAGGAAGTACAATTACGTACTAAACTTCCACAAGACGGTCGTCGTAATTTTAAAGGCGATTTAATAGCAGTTACTAGCGATATGATTACACTATCTAGTGATGGTACAGAGCATTTAATTATGCTTAGCAACATTGAGCGTGCGAACATAATTGCAAAGTTTTAATTCGAGCGCAAAGGAATAGGGCAAGCGAGGCATAACCCATGGCAAAAGAGATATTATTGGTTGCTGAAGCCGTCTCCAATGAGAAAGCGGTTCCAAAAGAAAAGATTTTTGAAGCTTTAGAGTTCGCTCTAGCAACAGCAACAAAGAAAAAGCACGGTGGTGACATCGACGTACGTGTAGCAATTGACCGTAAAACAGGTGACTACGATACTTACCGTCGCTGGCAGATTGCTGCAGTATTAGAAGATGGGTCTTTAGAGAACCCATACAGCGAAATTACCCTAGAAGCAGCGCAAGTTGAAGAACCTGACTTGCAAATGGGTGACTTCGTTGAAGAGCAAATTGACTCAATTAAATTTGACCGTATTACAACCCAAATGGCTAAGCAAGTTATCGTACAAAAAGTACGTGAAGCTGAGCGTGCTTTAGTTGTAGAAGAATACAAAAGTAAAGAAGGTGAGTTAGTAACGGGTGTGGTTAAAAAAGCCACTCGTGACGCGATCGTTCTTGATTTAGGTAATAATGCTGAAGCGGTAATTTACCGTGACGACATGCTACCGCGTGAAAACTTCCGCCCAGGCGATCGTATTCGCGGTCTTCTATACGAAGTTAAGCCAGAAGCACGTGGCGCACAATTATTTGTAACGCGTTCTAAGCCTGAAATGCTAATGGAATTGTTCCGCATTGAGGTGCCAGAAATCGGCGAAGAAATGATTGAATTACGTGCCGCTGCACGTGATCCAGGTTCGCGCGCTAAAATTGCGGTTAAGTCTAACGACAAACGTATTGACCCAATTGGTGCTTGTGTAGGTATGCGTGGCGCACGTGTTCAAGCTGTATCGTCAGAACTTGGCGGTGAGCGTGTTGATATCGTACTTTACGATGATAACCCAGCACAATTTGTTATTAACGCAATGGCACCTGCAGAAGTAGCTTCAATCGTAATGGATGAAGATACGCACTCAATGGATATCGCTGTAGAAGCTGATAACCTAGCACAAGCTATTGGTCGTAATGGTCAAAACGTTCGTTTAGCTAGCCAATTAACTGGCTGGGAACTAAACGTAATGACTGTTGAAGACATGCGTAGCAAAAACGAAGCTGAGTCAGATAAGTTACTTAACTTATTTACTGAAAATTTAGAAATTGATGATGAATTTGCTTCATTATTAATTAACGAAGGTTTCTCGTCACTTGAAGAAGTTGCGTATGTACCGGCATCTGAATTTTTAGAAATTGATGGCTTAGATGAAGAAACGGTTGATCTATTGCGCTCACGTGCAAAAGACGCATTAACCACTAAAGCACTTAAAACGGAAGAAAGCTTAGATGGCGCAGAGCCAGCTGAAGACTTACTTGCGCTTGAAGGCTTAGAACGTCATTTAGCATTTGTTATGGCAAGCAAGGGTGTAATTACACTTGAAGACTTAGCTGAGCAAGGTATTGATGAATTAGTGGATATTACAGAACTATCACCTGAAAAAGCAGGTGAACTGATTATGGCTGCACGTAACATTTGTTGGTTTGCAGACGAGTAATTTATTAACGGAGGTATTAGAGACTATGGCAGAAGTAAATGTTGAAAAACTAGCCGGTGATATAGGTACAACTGTTGATAAATTGCTACAGCAGTTTTCACAAGCCGGTATTACCAAGCAAGCAGGCGAAAGCGTAACCGAAGCTGAAAAAGCGACGTTACTTGATCACTTAAGCAAGCAGCATGGCGGCACAGGTTCAGATGGCCCAGCGCGTATGACATTGCAACGTAAGAGCAAAAGCACATTAAGTGTGACTGGCTCAACGGGCAAAGCAAAGTCTGTTCAAGTTGAAGTTCGCAAAACACGTACCTACGTGAAGAAAAGCGCAATGGAGCAAGAGCAAGAAGAGCTACGCCTAGCCGCTGAAGAAAAACTGCGCCTTGAAGAGCAGCAAAAAGCTGCACAAGAAGCCGCAGAATTGAAAGCGAAACAAGAGGCAGAACGTAAAGCGAAAGAAGACGCTGATCGTAAAGCTAAAGAAGAAGCTAAACGCAAAGCTGATGCAGAGCGTAAAGCGAAACAAAAGCAGATGACCCCAGAGCAAAGTGCTAAGTCTGAGAAAGATCGCATCGAAGCTGAGCGTCTGCAAAAAGAAGCAGAAGAGGCCGCATTGAAGAAAGCTGAAGAAGAAGCGAAACGTCAAGCAGAAGAAGCAAGAAAGCTAGCTGAAGAGAACTCAGCACGCTGGAAGAAAGAAGAAGAAGAGCGTAAGAAGCGTGAAGAAACATCTGATCACCACCTTACAACTTCTACTTACGCACGTGAAGCAGAAGATGTTGCTGATGCTCGTGATGAGCAAGGCACACGCCGTGCGAAGAAAAAGAAAAAAGCGCCAGCAAAAGATAAATTTGCAGCGTCTAAAGGCCGTAATAAAGGCAAGTTAAAAGCACCTACATCGCTACAGCATGGTTTTACAAAACCAACTGCTGATGTTAAAAATGAAGTGCGTATTAGCGAAACAATTACAGTTGCAGAGCTTGCGTCACGCATGGCTGTTAAAGGCGCTGAAGTTGTAAAAACAATGATGAAAATGGGCGACATGGTTACTATTAACCAAGTGATTGACCAAGAAGCTGCACAACTTGTTGCAGAAGAAATGGGCCACAAAGTTATCATTGTTAAAGAAAACGAATTAGAGCAAAAAGTACTAAACGATCGCCATGAAGATGGTAAGTCTGAGCCACGTGCACCAGTTGTAACTGTTATGGGTCACGTTGACCATGGTAAAACATCTACACTTGATTACATTCGTTCAGCTAAAGTAGCCTCAGGCGAAGCCGGTGGTATTACACAGCACATTGGTGCATACCATGTTGATGTTAATGGCAACATGATCACTTTCTTAGATACTCCGGGTCACGCCGCATTTACTTCAATGCGTGCTCGTGGTGCTCAAGCGACTGATATCGTAATCTTAGTGGTTGCAGCTGATGATGGTGTTATGCCACAAACTAAAGAAGCGGTACAGCATGCACGTGCTGCTGGCGTTCCTTTAATCATTGCTGTAAACAAAATGGATAAAGAAGGCGTAGACCCAGATCGCGTTAAGAACGAGCTAGCTCAGCTTGACGTTATTCCTGAAGAATGGGGCGGCGATACGCAGTACGTTCATATCTCTGCAAAAACAGGTTTAGGTATTGATGAGCTTTTAGAAGCGGTATTAAACCAATCTGAACTACTAGAACTTACGGCTCCAACTGTTGGTATGGCTGCAGGTGTTGTTATTGAATCACGCTTAGATAAAGGCCGTGGTCCAGTTGCATCGATACTTGTTCAATCGGGTACGCTTAACCAAGGTGACATTGTATTATGTGGTCTTGAGTATGGTCGTATTCGTGCAATGCGCGATGAAAACGGTAAAGACATTAAGTCTGCGGGTCCTTCTATTCCTGTAGAAATTTTAGGTCTTTCTGGTATTCCGGCTGCAGGCGACGAAGCAACTGTAGTTAAAGATGAGCGTAAAGCGCGTGAAGTTGCTTTATATCGTCAAGGTAAATTCCGTGATGTTAAACTAGCGCGTCAACAAAAAGCTAAGCTTGAAAACATGTTTAGTCATATGACTGAGGGCGATGTGTCTGAAGTTAACGTGGTACTTAAAGCTGACGTTCAAGGTTCAATCGAAGCAATTTCTGATTCACTAACTAAACTCTCTACTGATGAAGTGAAAGTGAAGATAGTAGGTTCAGGTGTTGGTGGTATTACCGAAACTGATGCAACACTTGCTGCAGCGTCTAACGCAATTGTGGTTGGCTTTAACGTTCGTGCTGATGCTTCTGCTCGTAAAGTAATTGAGTCTGAAAACTTAGACTTGCGTTACTACAGCGTAATCTACAGCTTGATTGACGAAGTTAAACAAGCAATGTCGGGTATGTTGGCACCAGAATTTAAGCAAGAGATTATTGGTCTTGCTCAGGTTCGTGACGTGTTTAAGTCTCCAAAAATTGGCGCAATTGCTGGTTGTATGGTTACTGAAGGTGTTATTAAACGTAGCGCTCCAATTCGTGTACTTCGTGATAACGTGGTTATCTACGAAGGTGAACTTGAGTCACTTCGTCGCTTTAAAGACGATGTTGCTGATGTTCGTAACGGCATGGAATGTGGTATCGGCGTTAAGAACTACAATGACGTTCGTGTTGGCGACCAAATTGAAGTATTTGAAACAGTTGAAATACAACGTACTCTTTAATTGTTAGCTAGCTAGACTAATAAATGGGGGCTTAGCCCCCATTTGTGTATCCATTATTTAATTAACTTATTATTATATTCCAATAGGTTATGATTTTAGGACAAATGCAATGAGAGAATTTTCTCGTACAGATCGTGTTGCTCAGCAAATTCAAAAAGAAATTGCGGTAATTTTACAACGCGAAATAAAAGATCCACGCTTAGGTATGGTGACAGTGTCAGCGGTAGAAGTATCGCGCGATTTATCTTATGCGAAAATATTCATTACGGTATTTAATACGCAAGATGATAATGCAGCGAAGCAAAGTGCAAACGTACTTAACGAAGCGACCGGTTATATCCGCTCGTTACTAGGTAAGCGTATTCGTGCACGTATTATGCCTGAGTTAAAGTTTTTAGTTGATAACTCACTAATGGAAGGTATGCGTATATCTAACTTAGTTGATTCCATTATTCGCGAAGACAACGCTAAACATGTTGCAGATGAAACAGATGTTGAAGACAGCACTGATCATGAAGATGACGTAACTAACAGCGAAGATGAGACTAAGCACGTAGATATTGATACAGATAGCGAAGAAGGCACTAATACAGATGGCAAAGCGCAGTAAAGGCCGTCCAGTTGACGGTATTTTGTTGTTAAACAAACCAATTGGCATTTCATCAAATAAAGCACTACAGCAAACAAAAGGTGTGTACTTTGCACAAAAGGCGGGGCACACAGGTGCGCTAGATCCATTGGCAACCGGTATGCTGCCTATTTGCTTTGGTGAGGCAACCAAGTTTACACAGTTTTTACTCGATACAGACAAAACCTATGTGGTACGCGCTAAATTAGGCGAGAGAACAACGACATCAGATTCTGATGGTGAAATTGTTAGCACTAAAGATGTAAATGTAACGCGTGAACAACTGATTAAAGAAATTGCCGCTTTTGTTGGTGAGTCAGATCAGTACCCGTCAATGTACTCGGCGCTTAAGTATCAAGGTAGGCCTTTATATAAGTATGCACGCGAGGGTATTGAAGTACCACGTAAATGCAGAAAAATAAACGTGTTTAGCTTAACGTTTGACGAATTTGATGAAGTGAATAACGTAATACAAATGACGGCGCATGTATCTAAAGGCACCTACATTCGTACTATTGTTGACGACTTAGGTGAAAAGCTAGGTTGTGGCGCACACGTTGTTATGCTGCACCGCACTGCGGTTGGTCAATATCCTGCAGAAAAAATGGTGTCGCTAGATGAAATTGAAGCGTTATTAGCAAAAGCTAAAGACGAAGAAGTTGCACCTTCTACTTATTTAGACGCGTTGTTATTGCCACTCGATACAGCTTTAGTTGATTTACCGGTTGTTGAGATAAGTAAAGAGCAGGGCAGTATTTTTAGTCACGGCCAAGCAATAGACCTTGATATAGATTTGCCTGAAGGCGCAATTAAGGTTGTAGCTGACGGTATTTTTATTGGTACAGGCGAGCGTAATGCCAGCGGCCATTTAAAAGTTAAACGTGGCTTGGCCAGCCAACAAGATGATTATGTAAAACCCGAATAAATAGTTGCTTTAAATATTTTCAGCAGCTTATTTATATTGATGGGATAATTAACTTGTAGTTATTTGTACAATTGGTAGAATACGCCCGCTTAATCGTTTTGGCTGAATTAGTGATCGGCTAAAGCACCTTTTAAATTTAATTTTTGGAGTTATTATGTCACTAAGCAATCAAGAAAAAATCGATATCATTGCTAAATTCGCACGTGCTGAAGGCGACACTGGTTCACCTGAAGTACAAGTAGCATTACTTACTTTTGATATCAACAAGCTTCAAGGTCACTTTGCTGATCACAAGCATGACTTCCATTCACGTCGTGGTCTGCTTCGCAAAGTTAGCCAACGTCGTAAATTGCTTGATTACCTTAAAGGTAAAGACATCACGCGTTATACTGCGTTAATCAAAGAACTTGGCCTACGTCGCTAAGCACTTGATTATCAAAAAAGGAGCTTTTTAGCTCCTTTTTTTGTGCCTAAAATTCAGCACGACGTTTTATAAACACCTTAAATTATAAAATAAAACCTCTATTTAATAGGTAAGCAAAGGTCGTCATTTTTAGCCTTCATAAGGCTTAGCTTTTATCTAATAGCTAGACTCGCATTCTAACGGCGCTTTGGTATATACTATGCGCGTAGCTAAAAAGGTTTAGTTACGTTTATTTACGTCATCGCCAATTGTAGTACTTAATTGATTTTAAAATAAATACAATTATGTACTGTAATTGGTACTTAGATGACAACTTAAAAACATTTTAAAACATTTAAGGAATATTTTAAGTGCAAGCAATTATTAAAGAATTTCAACTAGGTCAACACACAGTGACACTAGAAACTGGTGCAATCGCTCGTCAAGCAGACGGCGCTGTACTTGCAAGCATTGGCGACACTTCAGTACTTGTTACTGTTGTTGGTAAACGTGAAGCGCAACCTGGCCAAGACTTTTTCCCACTAACAGTTAACTACCAAGAGCGTATGTACGCTGCTGGTCGTATCCCTGGTGGTTTCTTAAAGCGCGAAGGTCGTCCTAACGATGGCGAAACACTTATTGCACGTCTTATTGACCGTCCAATTCGTCCACTTTTCCCAAGTGGTTTTGTAAACGAAGTACAAGTTATTGCTACTGTTGTTTCTGTTAACCCTGAAATTCAACCTGATATGGTTGCGTTAATTGGTACTTCAGCTGCACTTGCTATCTCTGGTATTCCGTTCAGTGGTCCAATTGGTGCTACTCGCGTTGGTTACATCGAGGGCGAATACGTACTTAACCCAACACTAAAAGAGCTAGAAGAAAGCAAGCTAGACTTAGTTGTTGCTGGTACTGATAACGCAGTATTAATGGTTGAGTCAGAAGCAGACGTACTTGCAGAAGACATTATGCTAGGTGCGGTTGTTTATGGCCATGAGCAAGCTCAAGCGATCATTACAGCAATTAAAGAATTTAAAGCAGAAGCAGGCAAGCCTACTTGGGATTGGACTGCACCAGCTAAAAACGTATCACTTGAAGAGAAAGTAGCGTCTATTGCTGCTGATAAAGTGGGCGAAGCTTACCGCATTACAGATAAAGTAGCGCGTAAAGAAGCACTTGGCGTAGCTAAAGATGAAGTTGTTGCTGTATTAACAAGCGAACTTGCTGAAGGCGAGTCTTTAGATAAGCAAGAAATTGGTAAAATCTTCGGTTCACTTGAGAAGAAAATCGTTCGTGGCCGTATCGCTGCTGGCGAAAAGCGTATCGATGGTCGTGAACCAGATATGATTCGTGCACTTGACGTAATGACTGGCGTATTACCGCGTACTCACGGTTCTGCTATCTTTACTCGTGGCGAAACTCAAGCACTTGTAACAGCTACACTTGGTACAGAGCGTGATTCACAGTTAATCGACGATTTAACTGGCACGCACAAAAACCACTTTATGCTTAACTACAACTTCCCTCCATTTTGTGTAGGCGAAACTGGTTTTGTTGGTTCTCCTAAGCGTCGTGAAATCGGCCATGGTAACCTTGCTAAGCGTGGTATTGCAGCAGTAATGCCAACATTGACTGAATTCCCATATTCAATCCGTGTAGTATCTGAAATCACTGAATCAAACGGTTCATCTTCAATGGCTTCTGTGTGTGGTACTTCACTTGCACTTATGAATGCTGGTGTACCAATTAAAGCGTCTGTTGCGGGTATCGCAATGGGTCTAGTTAAAGAAGACGATAAGTTTGTTGTACTTTCTGACATCTTAGGTGATGAAGATCACTTAGGCGACATGGACTTTAAAGTTGCGGGTACTGCTGGCGGTATTACAGCACTACAAATGGACATTAAGATTGAAGGTATCACTCAAGAAATCATGCAAATTGCGCTTAAACAAGCAAAAGCTGCACGTTTACATATCTTAGAAGTGATGGACAAAGCAATTTCTGCACCGTCTGAAGAGCTTTCTCAGTTTGCTCCACGTATTTATACTATGAAGATCCCACAGAAGAAAATCGCTGAAGTTATTGGTAAAGGTGGCGCAACAATTCGTCAACTTACTGAAGAAACTGGCACAACGATTGAAATCGGTGATGATGGCACAATCAAAATTGCAGCAACTGACGGCGAAAGCGCAGCAAATGCAATTAGCCGCATTGAGCAATTAACTGCTGAGCTTGAAGTAGGTACTATTTACGAAGGTAAAGTTGTACGTATTGTTGATTTTGGTGCGTTTGTAAATATTCTTCCTGGTAAAGATGGTCTAGTACATATTTCGCAAATTAGTACTGAGCGTGTTAATAACGTGACTGATCACCTTTCTGAAGGTCAAGAAGTTAAAGTTAAAGTACTAGAAGTAGACCGCCAAGGCCGTGTACGTCTAAGTATTAAAGAAGCAATGGAATCTGCAGCACCTGCAGCTGATGCGCCAACTGACGCATAATTGCTAATACTTAATCCGGTTATATTTACTGGATAACATAAAAAGGGGCTGTTTAGCCCCTTTTTTTATGCTTTAATGAAACTAACTGCTTATAGCAATTGAATTTAAAGTTAATTATTTTAAGCGCTTAAGTTGAACGGATATCATTATTTTAAAGCGTTAAATAATTTATTAGCTAAACGCAGTTAATATGAACCTTACTAGACATCGCATGTCTTATTTATTTGCTACTTACCTTGGTATTAAGGATTTTAATGACACTCAAACATTTAGCCTTGGCATCTTTTACTATTTTGTCTTTAAGCGCGTGCCAAAGCACTTCAAAAGCTGAGTCAATGCCGATTGTTAATGTGCCTTTTACTGCGCCTCTCGCCTCTGATTTTAGAAGTGAAATTGCAATTGCACGTTATTCAGAGCTACTAAATAGAGTAGATCTAAGCCCTGAGCAACAAGCAAAACTTTATTATGATCGGGGTGTATTATTTGACAGTTTAGGCATGACCACGTTGTCGCGAATTGACTTTAATCGTGCTGTTAAATTAAAACCAGATTTAGCCGAGGTGTATAATTTTTTAGGTATTCAACATACCTTAATGCAGCAGTATGAAAAAGCCTATGAACTTTTTGATTCAGCCCTTGAGCTTAACGAAGAACATGAATATGCGTATTTAAATCGTGGTATTGCACTGTACTATGGCGACAGAGCAGAGCTTGCACAAAACGATTTTAATGAGTTTTTAGCGCGCTCTCCAAACGATCCTTACCGTGTGTTATGGCTTTTTTTAGCGCAAGCACAGGATGATAAAGTTAAAGCACTTAGTGTGCTTAAAACCAATGCTAAAGCACTTGATGAATCGCAATGGGCGTATCAGTTAATTGCGCTTTACCTGGGCGATATTAGCGAACATGATTTTTTATCTGTTATTAGTGATGGGGTTAAATCAGAGCAAGAATACGCACAGCGATTATGCGAGGCTTACTTTTATTTGGCAAAATCGCATCAAGCAGCAGGTAATATTAATTTAGCCGCTGATTATTTTAAGCTGGCACTGGCTACCAACGTGCATGAGTTTATTGAATATAAATATGCGCGATTAGAACTTGAGCTGATGACAGGTGTTGACGAAAGCTAAGCGTTATAAACTAGCGGTAGTATTACTATGTAGCCTATTAATTAGTGGCTCGAGTAATCATGCTAACAGTATTGGCTTTTGGCAAGTTTTAAATGCCAAGGCCAATATAATACAAAGTTATTGGCTATTTCCTGATTATTTTTCTCTGCATTTACAGCAACTCCCTGATATTGCGCTCGCTTCATTAGCGCGAAATAAAATACCTGCCGCGCAATATAGATATTCACTTAAATTATTAAAAAATAACCATACCGATACTGCAAAGTTATTTTGGCAAAAAAACACCCATACTATGAGTGAGTCAAAACGCCAAGCATTAGCGATGGAGTTATTAGCTCAATCTCAATGGGGCGATCTTAAATTATTGGCAAAGCAGGGGTTATTGCCTGAGGGAGATGCATTAAATCATCTTAAACTGCAAACAACTCAGCCTTATAGCAGCCTGCCCACAGCGTTTATGCAGCGCCTTGGTTTTTTATCATTGAGTTCAGAGGTTAAAGCGGATGAACAATGTTTGTTTAACGTGTTAATGATGAGCGATCACCGTAGCGGGTTATATAAGCTCGCTAAACTTATAAAGCAATACAATAAGCGCCCTGAGCCCAGTGCTGGGGTTTTTTGTTTATCGCAACCGATTTATGTTGGCGGTGCTATTAATTGTAGTAGTGCAGCAAATAAAATGGCGCAGTGCGATTGGCAAACCGCTAGGCTAAAAAAACAGCTTCCTACTGATTTTGACTTTATAGTAATGATGCCCAAGCAGGGAAGTGCAAATGTGCGCAGTGGCATTATGCAATTAAATTCAAAAGCAGGTTACCAAGTGTTTTTACATGAGTTAATGCACTTTAATGGTTTTGAGGATGAATACGCGCTACCAAAAACGAAGCAAGCTTGGCTGTGTGCACAAAGTGGTTTTGTGGCACCTAATTTGTTTTTAGCAAATAGCGAAGCTACCCCACCAGTAGGTTGGTATAAAAGCCAGAGCTGCCAGCAAGGGGCCGTGGCTTATAAGCCCAGTGAAGCTTGGTCTATTATGCAATATCAGCAGTTAGCTCTCTCAGCGCAATACAGAGCGTTGTGGCAAGCACACATAAATACCCATTTTACAGTGTTTCCTCGTTTTAACTCCTTCATGGAACGCTCAATAACGCCACGCTAAATTTTAAAGTCTTTGCTCTAAGGCGTATGAAAAGCGAACATAGTTGATATTGTTGCATTAATTTATATATAAATTTGCTTGATAATTATGCAGCTAGAGGCGCTTTCTATAGACAAAAACGGCGTTTATCAGTATAACTATACGTATTAATGCTGTTAAAAAAGCAGACCACAAAAGCTAATGCCCAAGTCACTTTGGTAATTAACTATAACGAATAGCGTATTGATAAATTTATGATTTTAAAAGGTCCTTTACTATGACTTTGCTCTGGATACCCCTGCTATCCTTAATTGGCAGTGTTATTTCTGCATTTACAGGCAAACTAACGCGAAACCAAGCGACAAGCTTAACTATGCTTGCACCATTAATCGCACTTTGCATAACTCTATATCATGCGCCTGCGGTACTTGCCGGTGAAACTATTCGCTTTAGTGCTGCTTGGATCCCAAGTTTAGGGCTCGATTTCTCCCTGCGCTTAGACGGTCTAAGTTTACTGTTTATATTTATGATTTTGGGCATAGGCTTATTGGTTATTTTATATTCTCGTTATTATTTAAGTAATAACGACTCAATGGCAAAGCTATATAGCTACTTAATGTTATTTATGACAGCAATGCTTGGCATTGTTATGTCTAATAATGTTATTCAGCTATGGGTGTTTTGGGAATTAACCAGTATAAGTTCGTTTTTATTAATTAGTTATTGGTGGCATAAGTCAGAGGCGCGCAAGGGCGCACGTATGGCGCTTACAGTTACCGGAGCCGGTGGTTTAGTGCTGCTTGGTGGGTTACTGATAATTGGCGACATTGTTGGCAGTTATAACCTAGACATAATTTTAGCCAGCAGAGCAATTATTCAATCGCACGATCTATATGAGCTTGCACTGGTTTTAGTGTTATTAGGTGCATTTACTAAATCGGCCCAATTTCCGTTTCATTTTTGGCTACCTCATGCCATGGCAGCGCCAACACCTGTGAGCGCCTATTTACATTCGGCGACCATGGTTAAAGCGGGTATCTTTTTGTTAGCGCGTTTTTATCCGGCCTTAGCGGGCACCGAAATGTGGTTTATATTAGTTGCCTTAACAGGTTTAATTACTTTGTTATTTGGCGCATACGTGGCTTTATTTAAGCATGATTTAAAAGGTTTATTAGCGTATTCAACTATAAGTCATTTAGGTTTAATTACGCTATTGCTTGGCCTAGATACCGAACTTGCTACTGTTGCCGCTATTTTTCATATTATTAATCACGCCACCTTTAAAGCGTCACTGTTTATGGCCACTGGTATTATTGACCATGAAACAGGTACGCGCGATATGCGTAAACTCAATGGTATGTGGCGCTTTATGCCCTACACAGCAACGCTTGCTATGGTTGCCGCTGCAGCAATGGCGGGTGTCCCTTTGCTTAATGGCTTTATTTCAAAAGAAATGTTTTTTGCCGAAACACTGCATCAGCAAGTACTTGGCTCTATGTCGTGGTTAATCCCGGTTTTAGCAACCATTGCGGGGGCATTTGCCGTGGCTTATTCGGCGCGCTTTATCCACGATGTATTTTTTAATGGCGACCCAATAGATTTACCGCGTACGCCACACGAGCCGCCTCGTTATATGCGCGTACCCATCGAAATATTAGTGGTGTTGTGTTTACTTGTTGGCATGTTTCCGCACTTTGTAGTTGATGGTATTTTATCGGCAGCCTCATTAGCAGTACTGGGCAAAGCAATGCCAGAGTATCAGCTGAGCATTTGGCATGGCTTTAATTTACCGTTATTAATGAGTGCCATGGCAGTTGCTGGCGGCTTATTTATTTATGTTAACCGTAAACACCTGTTTCAATTTCAAGCGTCGTTACCGCCGCTAAACGCTAAAAAAATGTTTGATCATTTAGTACAATGCGTTATTGATTGGAGCCAAGATAAAATAAACAAAACAGAAAATGGCTCACTGCAACGCTATGTATTTATTATGCTGGGCGTTATTTTATTAGCTGCTGGTTGGCCGTTATTCGAAATGCAAAAATTAGCGGGAAGTGTGCCAAATACACCGGTTGATTTACACAACGGCATAGGTGCTAGCTTGTTAATTGTAGGTGCCATTGCCACAGTGATAAGCCATAGATCGCGTATGGTCGCTTTGTTAATGGTATCTATTGTGGGATTAATGGTAGCTGTGGTGTTTACCCGCTTTTCGGCACCAGACTTAGCCTTAACGCAATTAACGGTAGAAGTGGCAACAATAATACTACTTATGTTGGCATTGTTTTTCTTACCGCAAAGCACCCCAAGAGAATCAAGCTCATTGCGTATATTACGTGATTTAAGTATTGCCTCGACAGTGGGCGTGGTTATAGCCAGTATTTGTTACGCTTTGCTTACTCGTCCGCTTGATTCTATTTCTGACTTTTTTATTGCCAATGCCAAAACCGGTGGTGGCGGTACCAATGTAGTTAACGTTATTTTAGTTGATTTTAGGGGCTTTGATACGCTTGGCGAAATTACTGTATTAGGTATTGCAGCACTAGGGATTTTTAAGCTTTTATCGCGAATTCCATTGTTTATGCCTGCAACCGACAGTGATGGCCGTTCATGGGCACGCGAGCGCCACCCTATTTTATTAGCCAGTATTTCGCAAAGCTTACTCCCGCTTGCACTGTTAGTGTCGGCGTATATTTTCTTACGTGGTCATAATTTACCTGGCGGCGGCTTCATTGCCGGGCTTGTTACTTCTATTGCCTTTATTTTGCAGTATATGGCACATGGCTCTACTTGGATCAGTGAGCGCTTTGATGTTAATTACCGAAAAATTATTGCCTCGGGTATCGCTATTGCTATGTTCACGGGTGTGGGTAGCTGGTTTTTTGATAAGCCATTTTTAACCACGTGGTTTGACTATTTTGACATTCCATTTATTGGTAAAACAGAGTTAGCAAGTGCCATTGTATTTGACCTTGGTGTGTACTTAACCGTAGTGGGTGCCACATTGATGATATTAGCAAGCTTAGGTGATATGACCACAAGTGCAGAGCAAAAAGAAGGTGATGTTTAATGGAGTTATTATACGCGTCGTGCGTGGGTGTATTAATTAGTTGCGGTGTGTTTTTACTGCTAAGAGCACGTACTTTTCCGGTTGTGCTTGGTCTAACTATGATTTCTTACGCAGTTAACTTGTTTTTATTTTCATCGGGTCGACTAACCACAAATAAAGCTGTTGTATTAGGTACAGGTGCAGATTACGCCGATCCACTGCCGCAAGCTTTAGTGTTAACAGCCATTGTAATTGGTTTTGCAATGACCGCCTTTGTGGTTATATTAGCAATACGTGGCCGTGCAGATTTAGGTAATGACCATGTTGATGGTCACCTTGTTAAAAGTAAGTACAAGGTGAAAAAATGATTCAGCATTTAACATCGCTTCCTGTATTGCTGCCTATGCTAGCAGCTATTATTTTACTATTACCACCGTGTGGTAAAAACTTATTTGCCCGTCGTTTGGCTTCAGGCGTAATGGCCATTATTACATTTGTAGTGAGTGTTTTATTACTGATAACCGTACACAACGAAGGTATTAACGTATACGCAATAGGTAACTGGTCAGCACCATTTGGTATTGTACTTGTTGCAGATATGCTCTCTAGCTTGTTGGTAACACTTACTTCATTTTTAGGCGTAATGGTTGTGCTGTACGGATGTGCAGGCGATGATGAACACGGCAGTTTTTTTCATCCACTAATTCACTTTTTAATTTTAGGTGTAAATGGTGCATTTTTAACTGGCGATTTATTTAACGTATTTGTATTTTTTGAAGTGCTGCTTATTGCCTCTTATGCCTTGCTTATGCACGGTGGTGGCAAGCAAAAAACTAAAGCTGCATTGCACTATGTTATTTTAAACTTAGTAGGTTCGAGTGCGTTTTTAATTGGTTTAGGTATTTTATACGGTGTACTAGGCACGCTAAATATTGCCGATATGGCGCAAAAAATATCTTTACTTACTGGCGACGATGTTTATTTAGCTAAAGCCGGTGGACTATTGTTATTAGTAGTATTTGCTTTAAAAAGTGCGTTGTTGCCACTACATTTATGGTTACCAAATACCTATTCAAGTGCCGCCCCAGTTGTTGCTGCGCTATTTGCAATTATGACCAAAGTTGGTGTGTACGCCATGCTACGCGTTTATACCGTTATGTTTGGTGAGCAAGCTGGCGAACTTGAACACATGGCGCAAACTTGGTTATGGGGCTTAGCAATTGCAACGATAGTTGTAGGGGCCATAGGGGTATTAGCCGCTCAGGATTTACGTAAGATCACTGCCAATTTAGTACTGGTGTCGGTGGGTACTTTGGTGGCTTTAGTGTCGTTACAAAACATAAACGCTACGGCGGCCTTGCTATATTATTTAGTACACTCAACTTTGGTATGTGCTGCTTTATTTTTACTCGCCGATATAATTTCTATTCAACGCGGTAAAGTTGGCGACAGATTGGTAGCAGGTAGAGTGGTAAAACAGCCGTTTTTATTAGGTACGTTATTTATTATTGCAGCATTAACTGTAATAGGCATGCCGCCATTTTCAGGCTTTGTAGGCAAAATTTGGATTTTAAAAACAACACTCAATAGTGAAAATGCACTTGTATTTTGGCCTGCTTACTTAATTACCAGTTTAGTGTTAATTATTGCACTAGCACGCGCCGGAACTAGTTTGTTTTGGGAAGGTAAGTACACAGGTAGTGAGCCAAATGACGCACCAAACGCGCATCCATTGCAAGTAATTGCTATTGTGGGGTTACTTATTTGCTCAGTAATGCTAGTTGTTTTTGGTGGTGCTATTAGTGAGTACACCATAAAGGCCGCAACCCAATTACACGACATAAGTGGTGGTATTAATGCCGTGCTTAAAGGAGGTGTTTAATGCGACTAAAAGCACGTTTTAGATTGTTACCTACGCCATTTCGTAGTGTATTTTTATTTATAGTATGGCTGTTATTAAATAATAGTGTGTCTGCAGGGCACTTGGTATTAGCGGCTATATTTGCGATTGTTATTCCGTTATTTACTATATCGTTTCGCGATCCTCAGCCATTAATTTTAAGGCCCGGATTAGCCTTTAAACAAGTTTTTATTGTACTGTACGATATAATAGTGGCCAACTTACAAGTGGCTGTATTAATACTTGGGCCAAGTAAAAACATGCGCCCAGCATTTGTTAAAGTACCCGTAGATTTAACCCATGAAATGCCGATTACTATTTTGGCAAGCTGCGTGTCACTCACACCTGGCACTGTGAGCGCTGAGGTATATCCTATTTTAGAATCACTTAATAAAGGTGAGCAACCAAAACAGCGTTATTTGCTTATTCATGTACTTGATCTTAAAGACGAGCAAGCACTTATTAAACAAATAAAAGAGCGTTATGAGGCTCCCTTAAAGGAGATATTTCAATGTTAGAAACCGTATTATTAATTGTATTTAGCATGATTGGATTAGCGCTACTATTAAATTTATGGCGTTTGGTAATTGGTCCATCGGTTCCCGATCGTATTTTAGCGCTCGATACTATGTATATAAACGTGATTGCGCTGATTATTTTATACAGTATAAGTATGAGCACGGGGTTGTACTTTGAAGCGGCTTTATTAATTGCAATGCTTGGCTTTATAAGCACAGTAGCATTATGTAAGTATTTACTTCGCGGCGATATAATCGAATAAGGTATAGCAATGATCAGTGAATGGATAGTATCAATATTATTATTACTAGGTGGCGTGTTTATTTTAATTGGCTCAATAGGCTTAGTTAAACTGCCTGATTTTTTTATGCGCTTACATGGCCCAACTAAAGCAACTACCCTAGGTATGGCGAACATTTTAACTGCCGCTATGGTGTACTTTGCAAATACCGAACATGGCGTGAGTGTTAAAGAAGTACTTATTACTATATTTTTATTAATTACCGCACCGATTAGTGGGTATATGTTAATTAAAGCAGCCATTCATCATAAGCTCAAACCAAAAGATGGCACCAAAGGGCTTGATAATATTGAAGATTAATATTATTTATAAATGCATTTAGCGTGTAACTACCCTAGATATATTTAACTACAATAAAGCCGGATAAAGTTAATTTATTCGGCTTTGTTGTTTTTAAAGTATTTAAGTTGACCTATGTGTGACACATAGGTTTACACTACAGGTATGAATTTAGCTTTAAACTATGAATTATCACGGAGGAGCTATGTACGTTAAACAACTTGCCAATAAAATGAGCGTTACACCCGACACTATTCGCCATTACACGCGAATGCAGTTGCTCAAACCAGTCCGTAGTGTAAGTAACGGTTATCAAGAATATACAAAAACTGATCAACAGCGTTTAAAGTTTATAATCAATGCTCGTCAGTTGGGCTTTTCTGTTAAAGATATTCAGCACATTATTACTGAGTCGGAGCAAGGAAACTGCCCATGCCCATTAACACGAAAACTAATAGTTAAACGCTTAGCCGAAACCGAAGCTCTTTTTCAAGAAACACTTAAGCTGCGCACACGAATGCAAGCGGCAGTTAAGCAGTGGCAAAGTTCTCCCGATGGCGCAACTAGCGCTGATATATGTAGTTTAATAGAGTCATTTGTTGACCCCATTAGCACTGAAAAAAATAACCCGGAGGCGTAATGAGTAATAATATTAACAGCAGCTCACAAAACTTTATTATTGAAGGGGCTAATTGTGGCAGCTGCGTAGCAAAAATAGAAAAAGCGCTAAAAACAGTATCGGGTGCACAGCGAGTAGAAATGAACTTTGCACAACGCACCGTACAAGTGGAAGGGCAAGCGGATGAAGCGGCGCTTATTGCAGCGGTAGAAAACATTGGCTATAAAGCAAAGCCCATGAGTAATGACTCAGAGCAAGATGCGCTCGATGAAAAAGCCAAAGCCGATGACGCGCATTATAAAAAATTAATGCGCAATATGATATTAGCGTTAGGCGTAGGTGCACCATTAATGCTTTATGGGCTTATTTTCGATATGAACGTAATAACCACGACTCAACGTATAGCTTGGTTTATTGTGGGTTTAGCCACGTTGGCAGTGATGGCCGTAGCCGGTAAGCAATTTTACAATGGCGCATGGCAAGCATTTAAAAACCATGCCGCCAATATGGATACGCTTATAGCGCTGGGAACCGGTACTGCTTGGTTATATTCTATGGTAGTCGTTATTACCCCTAACCTACTACCAGAGGTGGCAAGGCATGTGTACTTTGAAGCCTCAGCAATGATCATTGGTTTAATAAGCTTAGGCCTAGCATTAGAAGTAAAAGCACGCGGGCGCACCTCTGAGGCTATAAAGCGTTTAATAGGGCTGCAACCAAAAACAGCACGTGTTATTCGCGACGGGCAAGAGCGCGATATTGATATTAGCGACGTAGTAAAAAATGATCAGGTACGAGTGCGCCCAGGCGAAAAAATATCAGTAGATGGCGAAGTGCTTGAAGGCAGTAGTAGTGTTGACGAATCAATGCTAACGGGTGAACCTATGCCGGTTACTAAACAAATAGGCGATACGGTAGTCGCTGGTAGTATTAATAAAACCGGAACATTATTATTCAAAGCGACCCATATAGGCAGCGAAACAACACTCGCCAATATTATTAATATGGTAAAGCGGGCACAAAACTCAAAGCCGTCAATTGGTCGTTTAGCAGATGTTATTTCGGGTATTTTTGTTCCCACGGTAATGATAATAGCAATACTTGCTGGGCTTGCCTGGTTAAACTTTGGCCCTGAGCCAGCAATTGCTTATGCGGTAGTTGCTGTCACTACAGTGCTTATTATTGCTTGTCCGTGTGCGCTTGGTTTAGCAACGCCAATGTCGGTAATGGTGGGCATAGGTAAAGCTGCTGAGTCGGGAATACTGATCCGCAACGGTGAGGCACTACAAGTAACTTCTAAAATTACCACCATGATTTTAGATAAAACTGGCACCATTACCCAAGGATCGCCAACGGTAACCGATGTTATTACCTTTAATAACAGCGATGAAAACACAGTAATGCAGCACGTTGCTAGCCTAGAGAGTAGTTCAGAGCATCCATTAGCCGAGGCCATAATAAGTTATGCTAAAGCGCTAAACTTAACGCTGAGTAAAGTAACTGACTTTGATGCACTTACCGGTAAAGGAGTAATAGGGACACTTGATGGACAAACGCTGTTGTTTGGTAATAAGGCCTTAATGGATAAATACCATGTTGCAATTGACGATGCGTACGAGCAGGCACAAACATTGGCAAGTGAAGCAAAAACCCCAATGTATTTTGCAGTTAATCAACAGCTACAGGCTATTATTGCTGTAGCAGATCCTATTAAAGCAGACTCAGCTGCAGCAATTAAGCGGTTGCAAAATAAAGGCATTCACTTAGTCATGCTCACAGGTGATAACCAAGCAACAGCGCAAGCAG
This sequence comes from Pseudoalteromonas sp. 20-MNA-CIBAN-0454, assembly GCF_040308685.1. Lineage (NCBI taxonomy): Bacteria > Pseudomonadati > Pseudomonadota > Gammaproteobacteria > Alteromonadales > Pseudoalteromonadaceae > Pseudoalteromonas > Pseudoalteromonas sp. 20-MNA-CIBAN-0454. The sequence continues at coordinate 49,188 of NZ_JBEOOB010000009.1, forward strand.
TTGCTAAAAAAGTAGGAATAAAGGACTTTATTGCAGAAGTACTCCCTGACGACAAAGTAAATGAAGTTATAAAACGCCAAGCAAAGGGCGAAATAGTGGGTATGACGGGCGATGGCATTAACGATGCACCGGCACTAGCACAAGCCGATGTTGGCTTTGCGATTGGCACAGGCACTGATATAGCCATAGAAAGTGGCGACATAACCCTAATGCGCGGATCGTTACACGGCCTTGCAGATGCAATTGCAGTAAGTAGCGCGACCATTTTAAATATTAAGCAAAATCTATTTGGTGCCTTTATTTATAATGTGGCGGGTATTCCAATTGCTGCTGGGTTGTTATATCCATTTTTTGGATTATTGCTTAACCCAGTAGTAGCAGGGGCTGCTATGGCACTATCATCGCTAACGGTTGTTAGTAACGCCAATAGATTACGCTTTTTTAAACCAGCAAAATCATAAGCCAAAGCCTTTAATTTAGGAGTAATAATTATGTTGATGATTAATATATTAGGCGCATTACTCATAATTGCGATTGTGTACTGGTTTTGGCTTTTTAAGCCAAAGCAAGTGCAAAGTAACGACAATAAGGTAGTTATAGTGGTTGATAACGGTATATACCAGCCGGCGCAAATTAAAGTTGTTGCAGGTAAAGAGTTAACACTTAACTTCGATCGCCAAGATAGTGCACCATGTAGCGAAACAGTCATATTTCCACAGCTTGATATAAGTAAAACCCTCGTAATGGGCGATGCTAATACCTTAAAAATACCCGAGCTTAAAGTAGGTGAGTACGACTTTCACTGCCAAATGCAAATGTATAAAGGTAAGCTAATAGTGCAGTAATAGTTGAGCTAAACGTATTGTTAGCGCGTATTGGCTTATCATATTTACAGCTTGGTTGGACTTTGCAATTTTATGAATAAACTAAACCCTAAAAAGCTACTTAATAGTAAGTGGACTGCAGTACCTGCAATCAATAAAGAAAAACACTTTATTATTATAGAGGTTGAGTACGATGAGGATAGCAACGTGATTGCGTGCGTTACTGAGGCAATAATTTCAAAAAGCCAATACCCAATTAGTTGGCGAGATTTAAAAAACGCACAAAATTGGTTACAAGGCTGGAAATAACAACTAATTCCACTTCTCGTAAAAATAATAAAGCCGCTGCATTAAGATTATGTAGCGGTTTTTTGTTTCAATTCACTGTTAATCACATCCTAATGTGCACTGCATTCGCCAAATGGCGACAAAAAGTATCATTTACTTTAAAACACTTCATAAATGCTGAATTAATAAAATTAATTATAAAAAGCTATTAAATTTCAATGCCTTATTGTTTGTTTTTTATTTAATAATTTATAAAAAGTAAATTGTTCATGGTGGGTTTATTACAAAATCAACTTAAAGCAGCCAGTAGTGGCTTATTTGCGCTGTGTTGTGTCTTTTTTATTAAAGTTAACCTTATGATTTTTAAGCTTTAATTATTTAACATCAAACAACTGTTGCTAAAAAGCAACAAAAAATCATTATAAAACACCCTTAAACGGCTTAAATAAGTATAAGTAACTGTTTTTATTGTGATTTAAAAACATGGCACCGAAGTTGTAATACCTAAGCTGTATTGAGCAAAACAAGATTAAAGTTAAACAGCTTAAATCATAACCCAATGAAGGAATTACATTATGAAAACATTTAAATCAACACTGGTACTAATGGCTTTAGCTTCTTCATCAGCGGCTTTTGCAGCAACAGATTTTGACACACTCGATGTAGATGGTAATGGTGCAATTAGCCAAGCAGAAGCGTCGGTAGATGCAGAGCTTATGAGTAAATTTACTGAGCTTGATACTGACCAAAATGGTGAGTTATCTAAAGAAGAATTTTCTAAGGCATAAGCCTCAAGCCCTACAACACAATTAATATTCTGAGTTGCCAAAGACAACCTAAATAGGCAAGGGAGCCTTTGATAAAGAATAATAAGGAAATTCAAGTGTTCATGGGAAAGTTAATACATTTATATTACATAGACTTGAAGGATTAAATTATGAAAAAGTTACAATCAACACTGGTTTTAATGGCATTAGCGTCTTCATCTGCAGTATTTGCAGGCACCGACTTTGAAACACTTGATGTAGATAGCAGTGGCACAATTAGCCAAGCCGAAGCGTCGGTTGCCGCTGAGTTAATGGAGCAATTTGCAGAGCTTGACGTTGATGGCAACGGTGAGCTTTCTAAAGAAGAATTTGCTGAGTATTAATTTTCAGCACATTAATTTACAGAATATGGATTTTTGAAAAGGATTTTCACTTTATTATTTTTTATTAAACAGGCTTTAAGCTTAAGGATAACACAATGAAAACATTACATAAGACATTAGCACTAATCGCACTAGCATCATCTTCAGCGGCATTTGCAGCAGTAGACTTCGACTCATTTGATACAGATGGCGACGGCGTTATTAGCCAAACAGAAGCGCAGGCAAACCCGCAGCTTGCACAAATATTTGATGAATTAGATGCAGATGGTAATGGTGAACTTTCTAAAGAAGAGTTTGCAGCAGTTCAATAATGCTACCCATTTCTAACTAAATAATGATAATACGTACTAAAAAGCAGCCAATTGGCTGCTTTTTTATGTGTGTTTAAAACGCAATTGCTAGCGCTTATCTTGCTCACGTTTTGTTTTAAAGTCAGACTCTGCTTTCCACTTTGGCCAATCGTTGCTGTTAGCCAGCTGTGTGGCTATATTAATGATCAGTTGGCTATCTTGCTCTACACCACCAAGCGACCAGTCGGTAGAGTAATCATCGGCTTCTTTGTGGTACTTATGAGTAATGTAATCAGGGTCGGTATCACCAAGGCTCATAAATAATAAACTGGGCACACCTTGCTTAGAAAGCGAAAAGTGATCAGAGCGAAAAAATAAACCATTTTGCGGGCGAGGATCCATTTTTACCGTTCGACCTTGTGCCTTAGCGGCCTTAGCTAAGTAATCTTCCATTTCAGAAAGCCCTTTACCATACTGTAAAACATAGTCAGTAGCGTCAAGTACGTTCATGCCATCAATATTTAATAAGCCAACCATTTGTTTAGTTGGGATCACCGCACCAGATGCAAATTCTTCTGAGCCAATTAGGCCAGTTTCTTCTGCGGTAAAATTGGCAAAAATGATCGAGCGTTTAAATGGCGTTTGTTGATGTATTTTACTCATTACTCTGGCAATTTCGAGCGTGGCGGCTGTACCTGATGCGTTATCTACCGCACCATTATAAATTTTAGGCCCGCTATCTGTTTGTTTAGTGCCAAAGTGATCCCAATGCGCACTAATTACAACGTATTCGTCTGGCAGCTCGCTACCGGTAAGTTGTGCTACTACGTTATGCGATTTTGCATGCGATACTTCATTTTTAAAAGCCAGGTTGGCTTTTACATTAAGCGGCAGCGCTTTAAAGTCAGCATTTAAAGCCTGTTGTTTTAATTGCTGATAGTTAAGGTTTGCAGCATTAAATAAGCGCTCGGTAGCCTCAAGGTGTAACCATCCCATAACGGGAAGTTTTGAGGTGTTGTTGGTGTCATCAATTAGCGTATATTTAGTACCCGTATTTGAGCTCTCTACCACGCTCCACGGGTAAGCTGCTGGTGCAGTTTCGTGCACTATAAGAACGGCAGCAGCACCTTGACGAGCCGCTTCTTCATACTTGTAAGTCCAACGACCGTAGTAGGTCATAGCATTACCGGTAAACAGGCTGTCGTCTTGAGTTGCAAAGCCAGGATCGTTAACTAACACCACCACGGTTTTGCCTGTTACATCAAGATTTTTATAATCGTTCCAGTTATATTCTGGTGCATTAATACCATAGCCTACATATACCACGTCAGAATTACGCACATCAATAACGCTTTGTAGCTGCTCGGTACGGGCAGTAAAGTCTTTACCTGCACTAAAAGTGAGCTCACCAATAGTTAATTGCATATTTTGATCAGCAGTTACTTTTGCCATTTTCACCGGTTGTAAGTACTTATCGTTATAAGCACCGCTTAAACCAAACGCTTGGTATTGCTTAGTTAAATAACCAATCGTTTTTACTTCACCGGCTGTAAGGGGGCCACGACCTTCAAATTCGTCTGAGGCGAGTGTTTTAATGTGCTGCTTAATATTATTAATACTAAGTGCTTGGGAATTCTCAAGTTTAGTTGTGTCTGCAGCTTGCTCTGAGCAACCTATGAGCGTTAGAAATAAAAAAAGGCTGGTTGTTTTTATAATTGTCATAATAACTGAGGGTAGGTAATACATAGCTCGACTATATACAGCGAACTTTAAAGTGTCTATACAGGATATAATTTTATAGACTTAAGTTTTAGCTGTTGCACAATATTGAACTTAGAACTTAGAACTTAGAACTTAGAACTTAGAACTTAGAACTTAGAACTTAGAACTTAGAACTTAGGAGGGGGAGCAAGGAGCAAAATTAGTTGTGGCAGTGTTATAAATGTAGGCTAAATTAATACTGCCCTAATAATAAAACACATCTGTGTTTATAATATTAAGGGCAATAATAGCCGCGGCTAACTAATTAAGCATCTGCCAATTTAACGCGGATTTTGCTTTTATCAACAGTTGCTTGGTTAAGGGCTTTAATTGCACCTTTAACTTCTATGTCGTTTGGCATTTCAACAAAGGCAAAACCTTTAGATTGGCCAGTTTCTTTATCAAGTACTAAGTTACAGGTAGTCACTTTACCGTGCTCTGCAAATAAAGTACGAAGGTCGTGCTCAGAAGTAGCACGAGATAAGTTGCGAACTAATAGTTTCATAATGAACCATGTTTTAAAAATAACTACCGCGATTGTCTCAAGTAAAAGCCGATTGACCTAACGATAAATTGCGATCAGTAAAAATAGTTTAAACTTAATAGCTTCGTTTTGTGGTGAAGGACGACTAAATGAATGCGGTAATTATAGTTTTAGGTGCGCCCAACAGTAGTGACAGCCGTTTATCAGTAATAGCGAAAATCCGATGCGCTCAGTCATATCAAGCATATTTGCATAATCCCAAGGCTAAAATATTATGCACAGGAGGTTTTGGCGTGCATTTTAATACCACTGATTGCGCGCATGAACGATACACTAAATAATTATTTTATTGAGCTTGGAATACCTACAGTTGTATTTTTAGATATTCCATTAAGCCGCTTTACCTTTGAGAATGCTCTACTGGCTAAACCTATTTTAGCGAGTGCTAATATCAGCCATGCAATTTTGTTCAGCTCGGAGTTTCATATGCAGCGTGCGCATTATATATTTAACCATGTTCTACCAACATTAAATCTAACTTTAGTCAGTACTAAGGCACCATTACCAGGTATTAAATTATCGCAGTTGTATGGCCATTAATATGTAGTAATGATTAGAGAGGAGGAAAATATTCGGCAGTTTATTTTACCTAAGTTACCAACACTGGCCATACAAGCAACTAAAGTAAGATAGTAACCTGCCGATAGCTAGTAATAACGAACAAGGAAAATGATATGAAAGTTAATTCAAATGATACTAATTTAGCATCGCAGTTTATATCGAACGGTTCAGAAGTAAAAGTTAATAAACCTGCAAATGGTAAAGAGCAATTAAATAGTGAAATGGAGCGACTAGCTAAGGATATATATCATAAAGATCAGCCTAAATAGCCAGAGCCGACTTATAATAAGTCAATGAAAATAATAACAAATAATGTTGTATCAACAAGGGAAGCAGAAGAAAAAGCGTTAAATAATATTCGAATAGCTACTGTTAATCTTTATATGCCGGGTGGTGAAGTTTCTAACTCGGTTGAAAAAATGTTTACTCAGTATGACAATATTATGACTGAAATAGCGGCTGGACAACCATCATTAGCGAATAAAGATTGGGGTATATCAATCAGTCAATTAGGTGAGCTAGAAGTTACAGGTTCAATTAGTGATAAAGAGAAAAGTCTTATATCTGAAAAATTAAATGGCAACGGGGATTTTGTGGCCTCAGCTAACGAGTTTAAATCGAGCTTTCTAGGGCATATTGACTTGGGAGTTAGGGGGTGGTCAAGTTACGACGTAAACGAAGATAATTTCTCCAAAATATTTGACTTAAAAGAAATCCTGGATAATTCGCAAGGCGGAGAAAGCTTTAAGCAGGCTTGGAATAAGGACTTTAGTTGGCTCGAGTTAAACGATAATATTTCATTTCAGCTTAGAAGAAAAGCAATTAAAAATTAAAATAATTCAATTATCCTTATTACTTATGGGTAATAAACTGCAACAAAAAAGCCGTTAATGACTATTGATCACTAACGGCTTGCTTAATTTATAAAAACGACTTATTTTACTTCTTTACCTGCCGCTTGTTGGTCAGCATGGTAGCTAGAGCGCACAAATGGGCCAGAGGCTGCATGAGTAAAGCCAATTTCATCAGCGTAGGCTTTTAGTGCATCAAACTCAGCAGGTGGCACGTAACGTTTTACTGGTAAGTGGTGCTTAGAAGGCTGTAAGTATTGGCCTACTGTAAGCATATCAACGTTATGGGCACGTAAGTCGCGAAGTACTTCTTCTATTTCGCTAATTTCTTCACCTAAACCAACCATTAAACCAGACTTAGTTTTAATCTCTGGGTGCGCTTCTTTAAAGCGACGCAGTAGCTCAAGTGACCATTTGTAATCAGCCCCTGGACGCGCAAGCTTATATAAACGCGGCGCAGTTTCTAGGTTATGGTTAAACACATCTGGTGGGGTTTCGATTAGTATTTCGAGTGCGCGGTCCATACGGCCACGAAAATCGGGTACTAAAATCTCAATAGTAATATTTGGGCTGTGCTTGCGAATTTCGCGAATACAATCGGCAAAATGCTGCGCGCCGCCATCACGTAAATCATCACGATCTACCGAGGTAATAACCACATAGCTTAGCTTCATGTCTTTAATTGTAAGCGCTAGTTTTTCAGGCTCAGTTGCATCAGGTGTTAATGGACGACCATGGGCAACATCACAAAATGGGCAACGACGAGTACAAATTGCACCTAAAATCATAAAGGTAGCTGTACCGTGGTTAAAACATTCAGATAGGTTAGGGCATGAAGCCTCTTCGCATACCGAGTGCAGTCCATGCTTACGCATTGCTTGTTTAATGCCCTCAATACGCTCAGTTGATTTAGGTAAGCGAATTTTTAGCCACTCTGGCTTGCGTAACATTTCGTTTTTTTCTGTTGGTAAAACTTTTACGGGGATCAACGCCATTTTTGCTGCGTCGCGTAGTTTTACACCTGGTTCCATCTTGACTGGTTTATTCATTCGTTTTCAAACCCTTCAGTATGCTTAACCTGTGTTGCATTAAGCTTTTTAATCATGTGTTTTACCAGTCCTGCACCTGCTGTTTCTAGGTTTTGAGGACCCTTTAATTCTTTAGTTTGCACCATATTCATGCCTGCATAACCACATGGGTTAATGCGTAAAAATGGACTTAGGTCCATGTTAACATTTAATGCTAAGCCATGAAACGAGCAACCACGACGAACGCGTAAACCCAAAGAGGCTATTTTACTGTCGTTAACGTAAACACCGGGCGCATCGGCTTTGGCGAATGCTTGAATGTCGTACTCGGCGAGGGATTCAATAATACACTCCTCTAGCCAAGTAACTAACTCGCGTACACCAATTTTTAAACGACGTAAGTTAAATAGTACATACATCATTTGCTGGCCGGGGCCGTGGTAGGTTACTTGCCCACCGCGATCAACTTTAATCACTTCTATATCGCCGGGTGCGAGTAAGTGCTCGTCTTTACCTGCTTGGCCTTGAGTAAATACACTTTCGTGCTCTACTAACCAAATTTCATCCGCGCTATTGTCGTCGCGGGTATCGGTGAAGTCTTGCATTTTCTGCCAAATTGGCAAGTAACGCTGGCGGCCAAGTTGGCGCACGATTAAGGTGTTTTCTTTCACAACAAATCTCAATTATGGCTTAAAGCATGTGGCGTACGTCATCTAGATTACTGATCACGTTATAAATTTCTTCAATATGAGCGCCACTAGTAACGGTTGCAACAAGCGAAACTGATTCGTAATTACCTTTGCTACTTGGTTTTACTTTTGGGGCATAGTCGCCAGGTGCAATAACTTGTAACTTAGCTAAAATTTGATCCGTTAAGTTTACATTGGCTAAACCCATTATTTTAAATGTAAACGGGCAAGGGAACTCTAAATACTCATCAAATTTAGTATCTTTAACTGGTTGAACCACGACAGTGACTCCTCATACAAAAAAGTGTTGGCTTAATTTTGCTAAGTGGCAAACCCTAAGCTTAATACTATTGGGCTAATGGCAATCTGAGTTAAGCTTGTTTGGCTGTGCCAAAAAAGTTACAACTCAACATAATTGACTTATATGGGGCGCATTCTAGCATTTTTCAAGCAAAAAAAAACGCCTCATAGCAGAGGCGTTAATATTGTTTTATGCGGCTATTGCATAATCTGTAAACGTAAGTAGTCATAAATTTTACTAAAGAAGCTACCTTCTTCCACTTCTTCAAGTGTAACTAGCGGATATTGTGCAATATCTTCGCCTTCTAGTTGTAAAAATAAAGTACCTACTTTAGTGCCTTTAGCTAATGGCGCTTCAAGCGTGTTATCTAATTTAAAGTTCGCTTTTAAATTTTTATGCTGACCACGTGGAATAGTGATAGGGGTATCTTCTAAAATACCTAAAGAAACATTTTCTTTATTACCCATCCAAATACGTTGCTCTGCAAAGCTATCGCCTGCTTTGTACGGTGTAATTGTTTCATAAAAGCGAAAGCCATAGTTAAGTAACTTTTTGCTTTCTTCTTTACGTGCGCGCTCGCTTGAAGTACCCATAACAACAGCAATTAAACGCATATCGTTTTTAGTTGCAGAGGTTACTAAGCTGTAGCCTGCATCTGATGTATGGCCGGTTTTAATACCGTCTACGTCTAGGCTTTCATCCCATAATAATGAGTTGCGGTTATATTGTTTAATGCCGTTATAAGTAAATGACTTTTTTTTATAAAGTGCGTACTCATCGGGTACATCGCGAATAAGTGCGCCGCCAAGTGTTGCCATATCACGCGGTGTTGTATAATGCGCGTCGGTATCAAGGCCGTGGCTATTAATAAAGTGAGTGTTGCTCATGCCTAATTTTGCAGCATGGGCGTTCATTAAATCAGCAAAAGCGCTTTCGCTACCGGCAATGTGCTCTGCCATAGCAACGCAGGCATCGTTACCAGATTGAATAATTATTCCGTGGTTTAGATCATCAACGCTAATTTGTTTACCTACTTCAATAAACATTTTAGATGATTCTGGAAAGTTTTTAGCCCACGCTTTTTCGCTAACCGTAACCATGTCGGTAGGTGCAATATTACCGGCTTTAACCTCTGTGCCTATAACATAACTGGTCATCATCTTAGTTAAACTAGCAGGTGCTAATCTTGTATCTGCTTCACCTTGGGCAATAACTTTGCCAGTTGTAAAGTCTACTAAAAAATAACCTTTAGCATTAACTTGAGGAGGTGCTGGAATAATTTGTGCGGTGGCTGAAAATACGGCGGCAGAACAAACTAGGCCGCATACCCCGTTGAGAATTTTATGTTTAATAGATTTCATCATACTCATTAATGGTTAAAGTTAAAGATTTGCGTTACCCACTCTAAAGGTCTTACTGAGTGTAAAGCAAGAACGCGTTTTTAAATTGGTTTTGTTTTAATTGTGTTAATACTTGCTGTGCATGCTGGGCGTCTTTAATTGGCCCTAAATGCAACCTGAAAATATCGTCTTTTTGCACGATATTAGTGGGTAATTTATAATCGAGGCGTAAACGACTAGCCAGTGCTTCAATATTTGCTAGTGTACTACCTGCTGCTACCTGAATATAGGTTAAATGCGCAGTCGAATTGTCAATCGTAACTGCTTCAAGCTTAACCTTGGCTGTACCATGAGTGTAATAACCTAGTTTGTAAGCAGCTGCGTAGGATAAATCAATCACTCTATCTTCATGAAATGGGCCTCGGTCATTTACGCGCACAATGACAGATTTATTATTACTGGTATTTGTTACTTTTACAAAGCTAGGCAAGGGCAGAGTTTTGTGAGCAGCGGTCATGGAAAACATATCGTATATTTCGCCATTTGAAGTGTGATAACCATGAAATTTACGGCCGTACCACGATGCAATGCCTTCCTCAGCATAACCTGTTTCATCAAGCATAGGCGTATAACTTTTACCTAATACGGTATAAGGGCGGCTTGCACTGGCACTTTTAGTAACTTTAACTACTACGGCGTCTTGCATTTCTAATGTGGTAGGCGCACGTAATGGTGCAGCATCATGGCGCATGCTGTAGCGGCTGCTTGGGGTGTTATTTGAACTACTACAAGCACTTAAAAGTATTAGGATAAAGCTGATAGTAAAAAATCGAGTATAAAATTGCATTATTTTAAAAGCATCCTTTTATCAGTTGCAATAGACATAATAATGCCAAAACTGGCCATCAGCGTCACCATAGACGTACCACCATAACTTATTAGCGGAAGCGGTACACCTACAACGGGTAATAAACCCGATACCATACCTATATTTACAAACACATAAACAAAAAATGTCAGTGTAAGTGAACCGGCTAATAATTTGCCAAAAGCATCTTGTGCATTAACAGCAATAAATAAACCGCGGCCAATTATAAATAAATAGAGGCTGAGTAAAACACTTATTCCAAATAAGCCAAACTCTTCACTTAATACCGAAAATATAAAGTCAGTATGGCGCTCTGGTAAAAATTCAAGTTGCGACTGCGTGCCCTGTAACCAACCTTTACCTTCAATGCCACCAGAGCCAATCGCAATTTTAGATTGAATAATATGATAGCCTGAGCCAAGCGGGTCACTTTCTGGATCTAAAAAAGTAAGTACTCGTTGCTTTTGATAATCGTGCATACCATAGTGCCAAAAAGGCCACGCAGCGAGTGCGACTATAGAGCTTAAAAAGCCAATTAAACGCCAGCTTAAACCCGATAAAAACAATACAAAAACACCTGAGCTGGCAATTAATATAGAAGTGCCTAGGTCGGGCTGCTCTTTAATTAGTAGCGTAGGTAGCATCATAATTACAAAACCAATAATTAAATGCAGTGGGCGAGGGGGTAAGTGATTACGTCCTATATACCAAGCAACCATCATAGGAACTGCGAGTTTCATTAATTCAGATGGCTGAAAGCGAGTAATACCTAAATCTAGCCAGCGCTGAGCGCCTTTGGAGCTTACCCCAAATAATAACACTCCAACTAGCATTAGTAACCCTAAGCAATAAAGCGGTATAACTAATCGCTTTAAAGTAGCAGGAGATAGCTGCGCTAATACGAACATAGCTACAATTGCACCGCCCATACGCGTAATATGGCGGATCATCATGGCGTTATCTTGGCCACTGGCGCTATACACAATAGTGATACTACCGACCATCATTATTAGCAGCGCAATAAATAAGGGTAAGTCTATATGTAGGCGCATCCAAATTGAGCGTTTATCGTGCAAAGCGGTCATGGGGTGTTATTCCTTGCAAGATTAACGGGGTTGGCTGCAAAGTAGTAATCCATAAGTTGCCGAGCAATTTGCACGCCACCATGGTTATTTTCTAATATTACAGACACTACAATTTTTGGATCGCTATACGGTGCAAAACCAATATAAATAGTGTTATCGCGTTGTCGCTCTTTTAACGCATCGGCATTGTAGCGTTCGCCTTGAGCAATACTTACTATTTGTGCTGTGCCGGTTTTACCAGCAGAGTCATAATTAGTCCCTTTAAATGCTTTATGTGCAGTACCCGATACTTTTTTTACTGTGTTGTGCATTGCATCTAAAGCAATTTGCCAATGGTGAGGGTTTTTTAATATTACAGGGGGCTTTTCTTCATTATTGATTTGTATAATGTCGTTATCTTTTTTAACCACTTGTACTAAATGCGGCGGATGGTTAATGCCACGGTTTACTAAAATGTTTGTCGCATTTGCAATCTGAATCGGAGTGGCGGTCCAATAACCTTGCCCAATGCCTACAGAAATAGTATCACCACGCCACCAGGACTCTTTAAAGCGATTTTCTTTCCACTCTTTAGAGGGCAGTATTGCCGTGGTTTCTTCATGAATATCAATACCCGAGAGTTCACCAAAGCCAAAACGCGACATAAAGTTACTTATTTTAGTAATACCTAAGCGATAAGCTGCATCGTAAAAGTAGGTATCGCACGACTCTTCAATTGCTTTGTATACATCAACATGACCATGACCCCAACGTTTCCAGTCGCGCCATTTATGCTCTACATTTGGAATTTGAAAAAAGCCAGGATCCCACATAGAAGTACTTTCGCTGACTATATTCTCTTCTAAGGCTAAAATAGCCATGTGTGGTTTTACAGTAGAGGCAGGTGCATAACGACCTTGAGTTGCACGATTAATTAACGGGCGATCTGGGTTTAATAAGGCTTTATAGTTTTTGCTGCTTATGCCGTGCACAAATAAATTAGGGTCGTAACTAGGGTTAGAATAAAGCGCAAGTACACCGCCATCTTTAGCATCCATAACGACAATAGCACCACGCATATCTTTAAGCGCATGTTGGGCAATTTGCTGTAAACCAATATCGAGAGTGAGTACTAAATCACTCCCCGGTTGTGGAGGGAGCATGCTTAACGTACGAATTACTCTACCGCGATTATTAACTTCAACATGCTGCGAGCCTACTTGGCCATGCAAGAGTTCTTCGTAATATTTTTCGATGCCGAGTTTGCCAATGTCGTGAGTGGCGCGATAATTAGTAGCTTGATCTTCTTGGGTTAATTTATTTAACTCTTTTCTATTTAATTTAGCCACATAGCCCAGTGCATGGGTAAGGGTATCGCCAAACGGATAATAACGAGCAAGGCGAGCTTCAATGCTAAAGCCCGGAAATTTATGCTGATTTACTGAAAATTTAGCAACTTCTGTTTCATCTAAACGTGCTTTTAGTACTTGGCTTTTAAAACGCCGCGTATGCTTTATATCGTCTAAAAAGTCGGTTTTTTCTTGCTCGCTTATGGTTATTATTTTACTTACTTGTTCAAGCGATAGCGGGAGGTCTGCAACATCTTCAGGAATAACCTCAAGATTATAAACGGGTTTGTTTTCGGCGAGTAGTACGCCATTGCGGTCGTAAATTAAACCTCGGTTAGGCGCAATAGGAATAACTTTAATACGGTTATCGTTGGAGCGAGTTTGGTAGTTTTGATGGTCATCTACCTGAATTTTATATAAATTAGAGAGTAAAATAGCAATTAGAGCTAATATAAAAATAAAACCCACAAACGCACGCCGTGCAAATAAGTTTGCCTCTGCTGAATGGTCGCGAATAGTGGGTCTTTGTTTTAACATGGCAAGGATTACTCGCGATGATAAGGATGGTTGTTATTTAAGCTCCAGCCTCTGTATAGGCTTTCTGCAACAATAATACGCACCAAAGGATGCGGTAAAGTTAAGTTAGATAACGACCATTTTTGCTCAGAGGCAGCAATACACTCTGGTGCAAGTCCTTCAGGACCGCCAATAAGTAAACTTACATCGCGGCCATCGAGTTGCCATTTTTCCATGTTTTTAGCAAGTTCGTGTGTATCAAGTGGTTTACCTGTTACTTCTAGAGTAACAATACGGTTGCCTTTAGGAATAGCTGCTAAGGTTTTTTCACCTTCAATATGTAAAATGCGTTTTATATCTGCATTTTTACCACGTTTTCCGGCTGGAATTTCAATCAGTTCAAGCGCCATATCTTTAGCAAAACGACGTTGATACTCTGTAAATCCGGTTTCTACCCAAGCTGGCATTTTTGTACCAACGGCAATCATTTGTATTTTCACGTGTTACTTCCAAGCCTGTCTAAAATAAGTGGGTGTTTATTACTAGCCCCACAGTTTTTCTAGATCGTAATAGCTACGTGCTTCGTTTTGCATCACGTGTACAACCACATCACCTAAATCAACCAATGCCCATTCACCGTCGCTTTGGCCTTCATAACCTAAAGGTTCTTCACCTGCGTGGCGAGCCTCTTTTGCTAAATTATCAGCAATTGACAGAACATGACGTTTAGATGTGCCAGAGCATACAACCATATAGTCTGTAATGTCTGATGTTGCTGTTACGTCAATATGAATCACATCGCGTGCTTTCATATCTTCAATTTTATCTATTGCAAAAGCGAGTAGTTGTTTCGAATCCAAGGTTTTGTCTCAATTTTAAATTTAATAGCGTGCATTTTAACATGCTAGGGGTTTTATACCAATGACTCTTGCAGAGTATTCACTTGTCAAGGTTAATTAGTATTATCATCATTTTGGTAAAGCGCATGGCGCTCTATATACAGACTCACCGCATCGGGTAATAGTTCATTCTTTTTATTAGTATTTTTAAGTTGTTGGCGAATATTACTTGATGCTGCATCGAGCATTTCACCGGGTAAAAAATAAAGTTTACCGGCAACCGTATGTGAAAGGGTTTTTGCATTATTAACCTGCGCTTGTTGCATATAATGCTGTAGCTCGCCACTAACAGCACATTGCTGCCCTGGGCGTTGATACACCACAATATGACAAAGCTGCGTGATTGCTTGCCACTGATACCATTTGTCGAGGTTGTTAAACGAGTCCATGCCAATTAAAAACACAATTGGTGTGTTTGGATGCTGTGCTCTTAATTCTTGTAAACTCAATAAAGAATAAGAGGGCCCAGTGCGGTGCAACTCTCTTAAATCGAGTTGAAAAAAAGGGTAAGGCGCAATTGCAGCATTGAGCATAGCTACTCGGTGCTGGGTGCTAATGCCAGGAGCCATTTTATGAGCTGGCAGTGCGCAAGGCATAAAATACAACGTACTTAAGTTAAGAGTATTTACGCATTGCTTTGCCATATTAATGTGCCCCAAATGAACGGGGTCGAAAGTGCCACCAAAAATTGCGATCATGTTAAACTCTGCATTTTAATTAACAGGATGACATGGCAGCGAAATATTCAGCGGTTGGCAAAACTTAATACAAATATGCGCGAGTGCTTGATAGGGCGCAATTAAGTTACCTTGTTTGTAGCTGGCGTCGAATATTGCAAGCTCAGAGCTAATTTGCTCAAGGGTGTGAATATTTAACCTGTTTATAGCGCTTTGTACTGGCGCTTGCTGGTTTTTCCATATTGCTTTTTGCTTAAATAAATTAGCAATAGGCTCGCCATTAAGTAAACCAATTTGCACATCAATTAAGGTGTTAAGCTCTTTGGTTATAGCCCATAAAATACTCACCACTTCGGTGTTATCGCTGGCCAGTTTATTCAGCACTTTTATTGCTTGTTTAGCTTGGCCGTTTAACAGTGCGTCGCTTAAATCAAAAATATCAAACTTGGCTTGATTTAACAGCCCTTGCATTACTAATTGTTGTGTAATGAGCGTATTGGCGTGTAGTAATGAGAGTTTTTCAAGCTCTTGAAAGCACGCTAGTAAATTACCTTCAGTGGCGCTAATTAAACTCAGCTTTGCCTCATTTTGCATATTAAGTGATAAACGCTGGCATTGCTCATCTAACCAGCGCTTTACATGCGTACCGGTAAGCGGGTAGCAAGGTACAAATAAACCGTGTTTATCAAGCGCTTTAAACCAAGCACTGCGTTGTACGTCTTGGCTGGCTTTAGCGCCTTTAATAATTAAAATGGTATCGGGGTTTATTAGCTCAATAATTTTTTTAAATGTATTGCTACCAATAAGTCCTGGCTTTTGCTGGTTTAAATCAAGCTCAATAATAGTGCGGGCGCTAAACAGCGACATACTTTGATATTGAGCTATAATTTCTTGCCAATCAAAACCTTGCATTAAAGTAAACTTAATTACTTCATCAAAGCCTTGCTCTTTAGCAATTGCGCGAATTTGTTGTACACATTGCGCTTCTTGAAAAGGCTCTTCACCAAACACTAAGTAAAAGGGTTTTAAGCCTTTTTTTAGTTCACTCGGTAATTGATTAGCGTAACAGCGCATTATAGTTGCGACAACTCTCTAAGAATACGACGACTAGCTTGTTGGCGTATTTCGCTAATTATTAGTGCAAGCTCTTTTGCTTTGGCTAATGCATTGTCAGGATCGTCTTGATAATTACGATACAACTCAAAGCGCTTTTCTATAGGCTCAGCATTAGGACGATTTATCACAAACGCAACACTGTAAGTAAGTTCGTATTCTGCTACTTGGCCATTTTGAAACAACGACAAGGTTTGACGCTCAAGCTGATCTTTAAATAAATAAAGCTGTGCCGACTTTTTACTAGCCGCAACTAGTTTAACGTCACTGGCAATAAGCTCACTTTTTAAGGCGCTAAATAACGCTGACTTTTCATCGTCGCCAATGAGGGTTATTTGTTTTAGATCGTCTGGCAAGCTAGAGGCTTTTTTTAAATGAAAGCCGCAGCTAGTTAATAAAAAACAGACTAGCACTAAGGCTAGTCCGTTTTTAATGGCGTTAAAAGCGGCCATATTAATTAGCTACCACATTAAGCAGTTTACCCGGTACGTAAATAACTTTACGAACGGTAACACCGTCAGTGTATTTAGTTACGCTTGCCTGTTCAAAAGCAAGTGCTTCTACTTGCTCTTTTGTGGCATCGGCTGCAACGGTTAGTTTAGCGCGTAGTTTTCCGTTAACTTGAATAATAATTAACTTTTCATCTTCAACCAAAGCCGACTGATCAACCTCTGGCCATGAAGCGTTAACTATATCGCCTTCTTTACCTAGCTCTTGCCATAACTGGTGCGACAAATGCGGTGTAATGGGCGCAAGCATAATAAGCATTGCTTCAAGCGCTTCGTTAGCTATCGCTACATCTTGCTTACTATTTAACGGTGCTTTTAATAATTTATTAGATAGCTCCATAATTGCCGCAATAGCAGTGTTAAAGGTTTGACGACGTTCAACATCATCACTCACTTTAGCAATTGCTTTGTGTAAATCGCGACGCAGTACTTTTTGCTCGTTATTTAATGCTGTTTTATTGAGTGGTTGAAAACCAACTGTTTTAACATCAACCGCGTATTTCCATACACGTTTTAAGAAACGATGTGCACCTTCAACACCCGCGTCAGACCATTCTAGCGTTTGCTCTGGTGGTGCAGTAAACATCATAAATAAACGTACAGTGTCGGCGCCGTATTGTGCAATAACATGCTGTGGGTCAATACCGTTATTTTTCGACTTTGACATTTTGCTCATGCCAGATGAAAACACCGGGTTACCATCAACTTTATGCCATGCTTTGGTTACGCGCCCTTTATCGTCTGTTTCGGTATTTACGTCGCTTGGCGAAATCCAAATATCAGCCCCTTTTTCATCTTTACGATAAAACGTTTCGGCTAATACCATACCTTGACAAAGTAAGCGGTCAAACGGCTCGTCTGAATCAACTAAACCAAAGTCGCGTAATAATTTATGGAAAAAACGCGAGTACAATAAATGTAAAATAGCGTGTTCAATACCACCTATGTATTGGTTTACTGGTAACCAATAGTTAGCAGCAGCTGGGTCTAGCATGCCTTCGTCATGACGTGGGCTACAGTAACGAGCGTAATACCAAGACGATTCCATAAAGGTGTCAAAGGTATCGGTTTCATGAAACGCTGGAGCGCCATTCATAGTGGTTTTAGCCCAGTTAGGATCAGCTTTGATTGGCGATGTAACGCCATTCATAACTACGTCCTCTGGTAAGCGTACTGGTAGCATGTCGTCGGTTGCTGCAAGTTCGTTACCGTCTTCGTCGCTCAGCATTGGAATTGGTGAACCCCAATAGCGTTGGCGGCTTACACCCCAATCACGCAGGCGGAAGTTTACTTTGCGCTCGCCCACACCTAAGGCTTCTAACTTATCGGCAATGGCATTAAATGCCGCGTCAAAATCAAGGCCGTCAAACTCACCCGAATTAACCAATACACCTTTATCGGTAAAGGCTTCTTTGTTTAGGTTTACTTCAAGGTCCGAGCCCGTAACTGGCGCAATCACTTGTTTAATACCAAGGCCGTAGGCTGTTGCAAATTCAAAGTCACGTTGGTCGTGTGCAGGCACTGCCATTACCGCGCCTGAGCCGTAATGCATTAATACAAAGTTAGCTATCCAAATTGGTACTTGCTCACCAGTAAGTGGGTGAGTAGCAAAAAAGCCCGTTGCTATGCCTTTTTTCTCCATGGTTGCCATGTCGGCTTCACTTACTTTGTTGTTTTTACATTCTTCAACAAACAGTGCCACAGAATCGCTGTTTTTAGCCGCTTCTTTAGCAATTGGGTGGCCTGCAGCAACCGCTACATAAGTCACACCCATAAAGGTATCTGGACGCGTGGTATAAACGCTAAATGTTCCGTTGTTATCAGTGCGTTTAAATTCAATATCACAGCCT
This sequence comes from Pseudoalteromonas sp. 20-MNA-CIBAN-0454, assembly GCF_040308685.1. NCBI lineage: Bacteria > Pseudomonadati > Pseudomonadota > Gammaproteobacteria > Alteromonadales > Pseudoalteromonadaceae > Pseudoalteromonas > Pseudoalteromonas sp. 20-MNA-CIBAN-0454. The sequence continues at coordinate 67,660 of NZ_JBEOOB010000009.1, forward strand.
TCAGAGCGACCAATCCAGTTGCGCTGCATGGTTTTAACTTGCTCAGGCCAATCTTCTAACTTGTCTAAATCGTCAAGTAGTTCTTGTGCGTAGTCGGTAATTTTAATAAACCACTGTGGAATTTCTTTTTGCTCAACCACAGCGCCCGAACGCCAACCACGACCGTCAATAACTTGCTCGTTAGCTAATACAGTTTGATCTACCGGATCCCAGTTAACCGTCGACATTTTTTTGTACACTAAGCCTTTTTCGTACAACTTAGTGAAAAACCATTGTTCCCATTTATAGTATTCTGGATGACAGGTGGCAATTTCGCGATCCCAGTCATAACCAAAACCTAATTGCTTAAGTTGGGTACGCATGTAGTCAATATTTTCGTAGGTCCATTTTGCAGGGGCTGTTTTGTTTTTAATAGCCGCGTTTTCTGCAGGTAAACCAAACGCATCCCAACCCATAGGTTGCATTACGTTTTTGCCTTTTAAGCGCTGAAAGCGAGATACAACGTCACCAATAGTGTAGTTACGCACGTGACCCATATGGAGTCGACCACTTGGGTAGGGGAACATAGAAAGGCAGTAATACTTTTCTTTGCTCTCATCTTCCGTAACTTTAAATACTTTGTTTTCTTCCCAGTAACGTTGGATTTTTGACTCTATTTTTTGAGGGTTATATTGCTCTTGCATCTACGGTTCCAGACTTCTTACGACTAATAAAAAATTAGCTCTAGGATAACCCAAATAAACCGCTATTTATAGCGCCATAAACACGCTTTTATTAAATTATAACTTTCAGTGCAGGTTAACCTATACTTTTATAAGCTAGTTACTGAAAAGCATAGGTTAAAGGTTGATTTAACAGCCCTAATAGGTTCAACCTACAAATCTAAATATGCCCTAAATTTGCAGGAGTAAGAAAATGACTGACTACAAAACATGGCTAAACGATTTAACGCTTTGGTTAAAAGATGTAAAAGATCATGAATTAAAAGAGGCGGTAAAACGATTTGTTGAATCTGAGCAGGCACTTAAAAATTTAGGAGAAGAAAAGTATCAACTTTATCGTAACTACCTAATGCGCGATTTAGAACACTTGCAAGAGCACGAAACTCACTATAATTCGCTTGCATGGCAAGAGCTTAAAGAATCATTATGGTATGAGCTTTCACACATAGAAGACAAAACACAGCTAGAGTGGCACTCACTTAGCCAAGATTTTAAGCACAATGGTATATATCACGTAGGCGAATGGATAGCCATGGGCACATTAGTATGTAAGAATTGTAACCATAGTTACGATGTTTATCATGCTACGCAAATAACACCTTGTTTAGAGTGTGATGGAATCTATTTTAGCCGTAAGGCTTTGCAACCCTAAATGTAAGTATTAAGTGGCTGCAGGCCACTTAATACGCCAAAAGCCAGTGAATACGCTGGTAAACAAAGAAGTTAGAATGACGAAAAAATTACTGCCACTACCTGTATCAAAGCTTGCGCCGAGCATTTCTACTAGCCACGTGCATACTTGCATGAGCAACCCATACCCAGAGCATTTTACTTTTATAGGCCAACAACGGGCGCAAAGTGCATTAGACTTTTCACTCGGTATGGATTTACCTGGCTATAACGTATACGTAATGGGCGAAGCTGCACATGGGCGTTTTACCCTAGTAAAAGACAAACTAAAAGAGCATGCCAAAGGCAGGGTAACGCCTAATGAGTGGTTGTATGTAAATAATTACGACGACCACCGCGAGCCTATCGCGCTGTTTATGCAAGCTGGGCAAAGTAAAAAGCTTGCCGATGACATTGATGCTTTTATTGACGAAGTGCTCGACACCTTTCCTGCCGCATTTGACAACCCTGCGTACCAGCGCAAAAAGAAATCCATAGACCGTGAATTTAACGACGCCTATGACGGTGCTATTACCGCGGTAGAAATTGCGGCGCTTGAACAAAGTGTGGCGCTTATTGAAGAAAAAGGCGTAGTAGGTTTTGCTCCATTAATAGGTGGCAAGCAGCTAAGCGATAATGAATTTTCGCACCTTGAAGATGAGCTACGTGAAACCTTTTTTGAAAGAATTGAAAAACTCGAAGACACATTAATAGAAGCACTTATTGAGCTGCCGCGCTGGAAACGTGAATCTACCGAAAAGCTACGTAACCTTAAAAAGTCGACTGCCGAGCAAGCAACTAAGCCCTTATTAAAAGACTTAGAGCATAAATATGCCAGCCATATTGGTGTGCTGCGTTATTTAAAAGACATTCGCGTAGAAATTATTGACGCTGTGCTTGAGTGGTTAGACGATGAAGGCGAAAGCGAAGAAAACAAAGAAGACTTTGATCGCAAAGGCATGCTTACTGACTTTTTTGCGCCCAATATTTTAGTTGAGTTTAAAGAAGGCGACGCCGCTCCTGTGGTTTACGAACCTAACCCAACGTTTGGCAACATATTTGGCAAGGTTGAGTACGCGACCTCACAAGGCTCGCTTATAACTAGCTATCGCTCAATTCAGGCCGGCGCATTGCATCGCGCTAACGGTGGATATTTAATGATGGACGCCGAAAAAGTAATGGCTAACCCACAAGTGTGGGATGGTTTAAAACTGTCGCTTAAAACCCATCAAATTAAAAATGACTTACCGTATCAAGATAGCGTAGTAGGCAGCAGTTTTACCTTGCGCCCGCAGTTAATTCCGCTAGATGTAAAAATAATATTATTAGGCTCGCGCGAGCTGTACTACACCATAGGTGAGTACGACGAAGAATTTGCTGAGTTGTTTAGAATACTAGCCGACTTTGACTACTACTTACCAAGTAGCGATAAACTACAGTACCAATTTATTACCAAAGTAACTGATTATTGCGAGCAAGTTTTAAAATGCACCACTACAGAAGCCGCAATGGTGCGCTTGCTCAAATTTAGTTACCGCCAAGCAGAGCATCATAATAAACTCTCTGCCCGTTTTGCCGATGTGTTAGAGCTAGTAGCCGAAGCAAGCTATTATGCCAAGCAAGACAAACTAACGGTTATAGACGCTCATCATATTGACGAAGCCATTGAAGGTAAACAGTATCGTACTGGGCAAATTAGCGAAAACATGCTCAGCGATATTAAAGAAGGGCACACCCTTATTGCCACGCAAGGCCAAGCCATAGGCAAGGTAAATGGTTTAACAGTACTGCATATTGGCGATACCTCATTTGGTACACCTGCGCGTATTACGGCAACAGTTTATGCCGGTGCCGATGGCGTTTTAGATGTAGAGCGCGAAGCCGAGCTAGGTAAAGCAATTCACTCTAAAGGGGTAATGCTACTTACCGGTTATTTAGGCAATAAATACGCGCAGCACTTTAGCTTAACGCTCAGTGCAAATATTGCAATTGAACAAAGTTATGGCTACATAGACGGCGATAGCGCGTCACTTGCCGAGTTATGTGCATTAATTTCGGCTATTACTAGTTTACCACTGAGTCAATCAATTGCGCTTACTGGCTCAATTAACCAACATGGCGATGTACAAGCTATTGGTGGCGTAAACGAAAAAATAGAGGGCTTTTTTAAACTGTGTAAAATGCGGGGTTTAACTGGCGAAGAGGGCGTGATCATTCCTAAATCTAACCAAGTTAACTTAGTGTTAGATGAGGAAATACTTAATGCAGTTGAACTTGGTAAATTTAATATTTACGCAGTAGAGACGGTAGATCAGGCACTTAACTTACTGATGGATTTAGAAGCTGGCGACTTAGTCGACGGGCACTACCCAGAAAACTCAGTAAACGGCCTAGCCTTAGCACGACTTAAAGATATTGCAGACATTGTAAACGGCGATAGCGAAGATGAAAAAGACGCAGAACCAGAAGAGGAAAAAAATTAACTATGCTTAATATAATATTAGCGGTAATTATCGCCATATTTTGCTTTTTAATATTTAAAAACAGTAAAAAAGCCAAACAACAAGTGGGTATTAACGCGCAAATAGAAGCTGATTTTTTGGCGGCTAATGCAAAAGTAGATGGCGTACAAGAGACCGCTTCAGGCTTGCAGTACAAAGTATTGCACCAAGGGCAAAGCGATGACAAGCCTAACCCCAAAAGCATGGTTAATGTGCACTACCACGGTACGTTAATAGACGGCACAGTATTTGACAGCTCAGTAGAGCGTAAAGCCCCTATTAGCTTTGGTTTACATCAAGTTATTAAAGGGTGGACCGAAGGTCTGCAACTTATGAGCCCCGGCGATAAGTACCTACTTTATGTACCGCATCAATTGGCCTACGGTGAAAAGCGGGTGGGTAGCATTCCACCGGCATCACTGCTTATATTTGAAGTTGAGTTATTGGCTATTGAGTCGTAACTTTATTTAAAATAATAAAGTACTTAAGCCCTACTTTTATAAAGTGGGGCTTTTTGCTTTTAGCCAGTCGTTAAAGGTTACTCAAGATGTTTAATCTTAGGTCGATACCTATAATAGTGACAAAGCTATTTTAGGGGTAAAATAATGAAGATTTCACCAGCTTCCACTGTACACCATACATACAGCCTTAATACTCAGCCTTTAACACAGCCAGGTAAGCAACTTGCTGAAGGCGAGAAAGAAGAAGAGCCAAAATATGTTTTATCAAAGTTCTTAGACACTAAAGCACAAAAGTACAGTGAAGATGACGCAACGTTTAGTAATCAATATAAAAATCTAGAAAAAGTGTATAAACACTTTTCAGGACGGGTTATTGCATTGCAAGAGCAAATTAACAAACTCAAACAAAGTCCAATGCAACGCAGCTTAACCATAAATAGCACCGCAAATGAGCCAAATATAAGTGATGCTAGTTTAGCCATTGATGTTGAGCATTTAGGGTCTAAAAAATATAAAAGCTCACAACAACAAGAGCAAATAGATATACTAGAGCTGCAATTAGGGGAGTTAAAATCAGAGCAAGCAGCAATAAAACAACAAATGATTGAGCTGGTTATAAGCGAAATGAAAAGACGAGGCGACGACTATACTATTTAGCGCCACCAACATGCTGGTGGGCTAGCTTTTAAACTCAATTTTACCCACTTCAAGTTTAAACTTACCTTTTTGTTTGCCTGCAATCATAAAGCCTAGCTGTTTTATATCGTCAAGATCAATAATGACCTGTTGCTCAAGCACGCGACCGCGATACGTTAAAGTAAAATCACTCGGAGCAAAGTTTATATCTACCCATTCATTTTTTACTGTTTTAAATGAGTGGGTGTACGCTGCGCCATCAAGGTAATTGGTAGTTCTGAGCCTAAGCTGATAGGTTTGTCCATCGCCTTTAACACGCAGCGCTATAGCTTTAGTATTTTGGCTTTGTGTATTTAGCTCTGTACGTATTGATGCAAAACCACCGTTGTTTTCAAGCGATATCTTCCCTTCAAATATTAAACTTTTAGCAGTTTGGTTTACTTGGCTATTTGATACCCCACCCATTACTGAGTCGTTAACAACGTACCAGCGCTGGTTTGCATTCACTTGTGCACTTACAACTAATAAATTAAATACAAAAAGTGATGATAGCTGTTTGGTGATCATGGCTTACTCCTAAATACTTTAAGCTTATCTATACGGATAAACATATTATTTGTTCACTTATTTAAAGCTAATTATTTTTACTGCTCCATTTTTTCATGATTTTTTCAAACATAATTTCTTTATCAGTTTTATCCTCAGGGCAGGGTTTACCGCTACCTTGAGGCATGCCATTACTACCAAATACGGTTGAAGTATCAATTAAATAGCATTTACCGTTAAATTTTTCTAATCGTCGTGTGCCTGTTGTATTTTGGCTAATAACTTCTGAGTTGTCAGATTTTACTGGCGTTTTAATAGTCGGCTTATTGTTTATCTCATCACTTGCAGAGCCATTGTCTTCACCAAAGGAGACCATTTTTTTATGAGTCATATTATTTACAGGTGAGCCAAATAGCGGCGCATATGGATTTAGCTTTTTAAATGTTTGAGAAGCTCTTTTTGGAGGCTCTGAAGGCGCAGCTGACTGGGGTTCAAGAGGTTTTACAGGGTCTTTTTTAAGCTCAGTTTGTGCCTTTTGTAACGTGGTGGTTTTGGCTTTTATTTTTTTAGTCTCTTTTACTTTGGCTTTTGTAGAATCTTTTTTTATAGGTGTAGTGTTAGAGGTCGCTGTATTTGGTGCATCAGTTTTAGTATTTACAGGTTTTATATCGGGCGCATTGGTTGTTGTAACAACTGAGCTTGGCCTAGGTAGGCTAGCTAAATTAACCGTAACATAGGCCTGTATTATTGCGCGTTCCTTTTCCTTTGGCGGCGCAACTTTAATAGATTGCGAAAACAAAAAGTACAACACAATAGCGTGTATACAAAACGAGATAACCCACGGCCATGCATTCCCTTTATTCACATCAAACCCTCAACTTAATAGTGCTGTTAAGAGTCAATAAAATACATTTAGTTCACCTAAAGTTAATGTGTTTTACTTTGTAGCTTTATTGCAGATACAACAAAACTATTTTGCAGTTTTTGTTGTTTTTGCATGTGCTTGGTTACGTTATTATGAGCGCAATCAAACTTAGGAGGCATTATGACATTACTTTTTGAACCAATAGAACTTGCAGGTAAAACATTAAAAAACCGTATTGTTATGCCCCCAATGACTCGCTCGCGTTCAACACAGCCTGGCGATATAGCTAACGACTTAATGGCAACATATTACGCACAGCGCGCAAGTGCTGGGCTAATTGTAAGCGAAGGCACACAAATTAGTGAACTTGGTAAAGGTTACGCTTGGACTCCGGGTATTTATTCAAATGAGCAAATTGTAGGTTGGAGTAAAGTAACCAACGCAGTACATAGCGCTGGTGGCGTGATGTTTGCTCAGCTTTGGCATGTTGGCCGTGTAACTCATAGTGACAACACCGGTGGCGTGCAGCCTATTTCAGCCTCGGCCATTGCTGCAAAAGACGTAAAAGTATTTGTAGATACAAACGGCGCACCGGGGTTTGTAGACACCCAACTCCCACGCGAAATGAGCAAACAAGATATTACGCATGTCATAGGCGAATTTCGCCAAGCTGCTAAAAATGCAGTTAATGCAGGATTTGATGGCATAGAGCTTCATGCTGCTAATGGTTACCTTATTAACCAATTTTTAGACTCGGAATCAAATGCTCGCACCGATGAATATGGTGGCAGCGTGCAAAACCGTATACGCTTTTTAATTGAAGTCGTAAATGCTGTTAGCGACGAAATTGGTAGCAGCAAGGTAGGCGTAAGACTAGCCCCGTTAACAACCCTTAATGGCACAGTAGACGAAAATCCTGAGGAAACTTATTTAGCGGTTTCTGAGGCATTAAATAAAGCCAGCGTAGGTTACATGCATATAGCTGAAGCAGATTGGGATGATGCACCTTTAATGAGTGTTGGGTTTAAACACGCCATTCGTAAAGCCTACAACGGTGTATTAATTTACGCAGGCAAGTACACCAAAGAACGTGCAGACAAAGCACTTAGCCAAGGCTGGGCCGACATGATTGGCTTTGGTCGCCCGTTTGTATCAAACCCAGACTTACCAGCACGCTTAAAGCAAGGCAAGCCTCTTAACAGCCACAACCCCGACACTTTGTTTGGTGGTGCAGAGCAAGGCTATACCGATTATCCAACGGTATAATTGCTAGTAAGTAATAAACATTGAGTAAAAACATGAAGGGCTGCATTTTATGCAGCCCTTTTTTGTGCACTGATTCTATTAGCTTTATCTTGAGCAAAAAATAAAAAACGCGTAAGTTAACCGGGTTACCTATTTTAATAACAAGAAAATAAATGAAAGCCAAAGAGATAGAACAATTAGAATTATCAAACTCTGAAACCCGAGAAGTTGTTACCCCCTACGCCTTTAAAATTGACAGTGCTTTACTGGGCTTGCCTTTAGCTACGCCAATTCGGCGTGCACTAGCGATTATTATTGATGTTGCACTGATATTTTTAGCAGCCAAACTCAGCGCGGCTTTAATAGCATTTGTTGCTGCAATGGCTTTTTATAAAGGTACGGCACAGCAATACCTTCCAAAAATGTCGAATGTGTGGCGAAGAATCTTAAAAATAACGGCAGCAAGTATTTTATTTGTAAGCGCACTTACTGTGCTTTCAATTGGCATAGATTACCTAGAAGACGATAACGCTGATCAAGCTTTAGCTGTTCAGGGCGTAAAAATACAAGATGAAATTCAGCTTACCGCCACAGAAAAACAACACGTAAATACTTATTTAGCGCAAACACCCGATGACAGCTGTGAGCAACCTTGCCAACAAAACGCGCTTGATAATTTAATAGGGCAAGTTCCCAAATTAGCAGAAATGGATGACCTACAAAACCCACAACTTGCTACCGTACTTTTACAACTATTAGTACTCAGTGAAAATAACGAAATAAAGCCTGCGCAGTTAATAGAAGAAAAACCTGCACAAACAACCACAAATAGTATTTTGCAGTGGAGCAAAGGCATTATTCAAGACTTAGGCTTAGGTTTTGGCTGGGCTGCAGTTTACTTTACGTTGTTCTCGCTACTTTGGCGCGGCCAAACACCGGGTAAAAAGGTTTGTAATATCCGCGTAGTTGCCCTAAGTGGTGAGCCATTAGGTTTATTAGATTGCTTTGGTCGCTACGGCGGCTACGGTGCAGGGTTTGCCACCGGGCTGTTAGGGTTTTTGCAGATATATTGGGATCCAAACAGACAAGCAATTCAAGATAAAATATCAGCGACGGTGGTTATTAAAGGTAACTTGAATCAACCTGTGAACGTTGAAACCGTTGTAGATGCAGTGAAAGATTAATTTATATAAAAAATCAGATTAGAGCGAAGAAAGTTAAGCTTTAAATTCAATGTTGACTTGAGGGCTATAGACAAGAATGGGGAGTAATTAATACACCCCATTAAATAATTAGTATCTACTCACACTGGTATTCTTGTTGAACCATATTTACTGAACACCCAGATGATGTCATTTGTTGACAACTTGTATTAATAAATTCAAATGGTATAGCCGCAGTATATCCCCAAGATTGACAACGCTTTGTTGCTATTTGAAGTGCTTGTGCGCTATCTACTTCTGGACGTTCAAACATACCATATGTATACGCAAGTTTAACCGTACCATCCGCTTTACTTCCTCCAGCTGCTCCCCAATTCTTCTGTGCAGCACAGCCAGATAAAGCTATAGCAAGCGATAATAGTAATAATTTATTCATATCTATCTTCCTTTATTCCATGATATTCACACCAATGCCTTCAAAATTGACGACATTGGTGTGAAAGTAACATATAGCATTTCTAAAAAAAAGAAATTTATGCCTCATTCAGCTCTTGTAAAGGTTTATGCTGAAGCCGGTTTGTAGGGGGGGAAGCTAGTTATTTATAATAAACTCTATTTTATGCGCAAAAATTAAATACTATCAGAGATAATAGAAGGCTAGTATGCAGAGGCGTTTAGCCTCTTGCTTAAACTGACTATTTATTTTTATGAAACCTAACCCCAAACCCAACAACTCCCATCAACAACACAAACCCCCATACAAACATATTGCCGTATTGGCTGTACACGCTGTCGCCTTGTGTTAACTTAACGTCGGCTTTCATGGTGGTGGCTTCAAACTGTGGCATGCTTTGTTGCGTGTGGCTTATTGGGTCGTATACGCCGCTTACGCCGTTGTTAGTAACACGTATTAGTGGCCGCTGTAGCTCTAGAGCGCGCATGCGGGCTATTTGCATATGCTGGTGAGGGCCAATTGAGTCGCCAAACCAGGCATCGTTACTTACGGTAAAGAGTAAATCTGAGCTGTGCTGATAATTACCACGCACTAGGTCGGCAAATACTATTTCGTAGCATATCGCGGGCAGTATATTAAAGCCGTTAGCACGTAGGTTATTTTGTACTTTGTCGCCACGAGTGAACGACGACATAGGTAAATCAAATAACGGTGCGATAGGGCGCAGTAAATCTTCAAATGGTACAAATTCGCCAATAGGGAGTAATTGGTGTTTTTGATAGCGGTTTTTATCTAGGTAGCGGTAGTGGCCGTGTTCATCTTCTTTATTTTTATTACCTACTACTATGAGGGTATTAAAAATAGTTTTAGTATCGAGTTGGTAGTCAACAACACCGGTAATTAGCGCGGTTTTATTAAATGAAGCGGCACTGTCTAAGCCTGCTAGATATGAGTCAGCAAGCGCTTCTATTTCGGGTACTGCGGCTTCGGGCCATACTATTAAGTCGGCGTCCCAATGCGTGCGGGTTAGGTCTTGGTATTTACTCATGGTGGTCCAGAACTGGCTGGGATCAAAGCGCAGACTTTGTTTTATATTACCTTGTACAAGTAATGTCGACATGCTTTTGCCTGAGTACTGTGCTGTGCCTGTGGTGTATGCACCGGCAAAAAGTAGTGCTAAAGCACTGCTGGTTATGGCCAATGTTTTAAAATCTTTTTGGCTTAGGCGATATAATGCAAAACCAATGGCAATACATACTAAGGTTAAACCAAATTCGCCAATATAAGGGGCAAGCAGTCTAAGTGGGCTGTCGGTTTGCGTATAACCAAAACTTAACCACGGAAAGCCTGTTAGTAAGTGTGCGCGTAAGTATTCGCTTATGGCAAAACTGACAATTAATAATGCGCCATAACTTTTAGGGCCGCTGGCAAAGCGAGTTGTTGCCCAAAAGGCAAGTGCAGGAAATAACGCTAAGTATGAACACAATAAGGCCATAAGCGCTAAAGAAGCGATTAATGGCATGCCGCCAAAAGTGGCTATAGATACATGTACCCAGCTAATACCAGCACCAAACCAACCTAAACCAAATATAAAGCCATATTTAGCGGCTGTTTTTGCGTGTTTTTTACCGGTGTTTTTTGGATTAATACAAAAAATGATGGCAGCAAGGCTAAAAAACGCAATGGGCCAAATTTCAAAGGGGGCATAGGCAAAAGTTAAAACAAGGCCCGCAATTAATGCGAGCCATGCTTTTTTATCTTTTGCTAATAAGGTGAACTTAGTTAGCAGAATCTTCACTGTAGTTATCATCAACCTTAGGAACGGTGACTTGCAGTTGCAAGATGCGACGATTGTCAGAGTTGGTTACTTTAAATTGGTAACCTTCTATATCAATGGTTTCGCCACGGCTTGGCATGTGGCCAAAGGCATGTAATACAGTGCCACCAATAGTATCGGCGTCATCTGTGCTGTAACCTGTTTTAAAATGCTCGTTAAAGTCATCAACAGGGGTTAGCGCTTGTACTACGTAAACATGCTTAGCAAGTTGGCGTATATCTTGTTGCTCTTCTTCTTCGTCGTGTTCGTCTTCTATTTCGCCCACGATTATTTCAAGAATATCTTCAATAGTGACTAAGCCCGACACACCGCCGTATTCATCAATAACAATAGCCATATGGTAGCGTTGCTGACGAAATTCGTTAAGCAGGGTATCGACACGTTTACTTTCGGGTACTACCATTGCTGGGCGTAAATAATCGCGCAGTGAGGGCAGTAAGTCGTCCTTGTTTAAGATTAGGGGTAATAAATCTTTAGCGAGTAAAATCCCTTCTACATGGTCTTTATCTTCACACACCACCGGAAAGCGTGAGTGCGTAGAGTGAACCATCATAGGTATGAGCTCTTCAAGCGGGCTGTCGATCTCAAGGGTGATCATTTGTGAGCGCGGCACCATAATGTCTCGCACTTTAAGCTTAGACACGCCAAGCACACCTTCAATCATCTCTTTGGTTTCTGGATCGATTACATCCCGCTCTTGCGCATCGGCAATTACTTCAACCAGCTCTTCTCTGTTCTGGGGTTCCCCTTGAAACTTTTGGGCTATTCGGCCCAGCCAGCTTTTTCCAGAAGAACCCTGGCTAGAATGCGAGTTACCGTCGCTCATTATATCTAATTACTCCGTTTATTTAAATTTCGTCCCGATATGGGTCTGCTATGTTTAGCTCAGCAAGTAATTGCTTTTCTATACTTTCCATCTCAAAAGCATCTTCACTCTTTATATGGTCAAATCCAAGCAAATGCAAGCATCCATGAATAACCATATGAGCAAAGTGGTCATGAAATGACTTTTCTTGCTCAATTGCTTCAGCCAATACAATTGCTGGGCAAATAACTAAATCACCTACTAAAGGAATATCTATTCCCGGTGGTGCTTCAAACTCAAACGACAGTACATTGGTAGGCTTGTTTTTACCACGGTAGTCGTTGTTAAGTTGTTGCGACTGCGCTTCGTCACTAATTACAATAGTGAGTTCAGATTCGTCGCGGTATTGGCTAAGGGCTTTGTCGGCCCAAAGCGCAAATTGTGCCTCGCTTGGTAAGTTGTCAAACTCACAGGCTATTTGTAAATCAAGTTCAGTGTTCACGGTATTACTCTTTAGTAGCAGGCGGTTGTTGAGCGGCAAGTTGCTCTCGGGCTTTTTGCTTTTCTAGGCGCATAAGTCGCTCGCTTTCATCGTTGCGCTCGTAGGCTTCAACAATACGCGCAACCACTGGGTGGCGAACTATGTCTTGGGCTTTAAAGTGGTTAAAGCTTATTTCGTCTACGCCATCGAGTACTTCCATTGCATGGCGTAAGCCTGAGCGCACACCACGTGGTAAATCTACTTGTGTTATGTCGCCAGTAATAACCGCTTTTGAGTTAAACCCAATACGGGTTAAAAACATTTTCATTTGCTCTGCGGTGGTATTTTGGCTTTCATCTAAAATAATAAAGGCATCATTAAGCGTACGCCCACGCATATAAGCAAGTGGGGCAATTTCAATAACGTTTTTTTCGATTAGTTTTTCTACTTTTTCAAAGCCAAGCATTTCAAATAGCGCATCGTAAAGCGGGCGCAAGTATGGGTCGACCTTTTGGCTTAAATCGCCAGGTAAAAAACCGAGCTTTTCACCGGCTTCTACCGCTGGGCGGGTAAGCAATATACGGCGAATTTCTTGGCGCTCTAGGGCATCAACTGCAGTTGCCACTGCTAAGTACGTTTTGCCTGTACCAGCAGGGCCAATGCCAAAGGTAATATCGTGATGCAAAATATTAGAAACGTATATACCTTGGTTTTCGTTACGCGGCTTTATAACACCACGGCGCGTTTTAATCACCATTTCTTTGGTGTAAGTGCTGGTTGTGGTGTCTTGTTCAAGGGCGTTTGATTCGGTAATGGCTAAGTGCACGTTGTCGGGTTCTATTTCGCCAATTTCGCCGCGCACAGGTTGAGTATCAATATAAAGGTTTTTTAAAATTTCTACAGCGCTGGCGCTACTGTAAGTTTTGCCTGTGACTTTAAAAAAGTTATCGCGGTGGATAATTTCAACACCGAGTCGGCGTTCAATTTGTTTGATGTTTTCGTCAAACGGGCCACATAAAGAAGAAAGGCGTTTGTTATCGGCAGGTTCTAAATAAATCTCTAATGTTTTTAACTGATTACTCAAAATTACTTCCTATAGCATGGCGCCAGTGTTAACTGGCGCTAAAATTTCCACTAAGGGACGAAAGTAGCAACGCCAATTTCGTTTATAGTGTCAGGTTTAGGCTCAAGGCTTGCAGCTTTGGTTAAAATAGCTGAAGGAGCGATTTCACGGCGTAAGTTCATTTCTGATTCTGTACGAATTAAGTCACCACGTAAAGAATTAGGTAGTGCTTCGGTAATACGTACGTCAACAAACTGACCGATCACTGTGTGTGGGCCAACAAAGTTAACTACACGGTTGTTTTCGGTACGGCCACGTAATTCCATTGGGTTCTTTTTAGAAGGACCTTCAACGAGTATACGCTGCTCTGTATCGAACATTTGACGGCTAATTTGTTGCGCCATTTGTGTAATACGATTTTGCAGTAAGTATAAACGCTCTTTTTTCTCTTGCTCAGTTACATCATCTGGCAAGTCGGCCGCTGGTGTACCTGGGCGAGCACTGTAAATAAAGCTAAAACTCATATCAAAACCAACGTCGCTAATTAGCTTCATGGTTGCTTCAAAGTCATCTTGGGTTTCACCAGGAAAACCAATAATAAAATCTGACGACATGCTTAAGTTAGGACGAATTTTGCGTAACTTACGAATTGTCGACTTATATTCAATTGCTGTATGGCCGCGTTTCATTAGGTTTAAAATACGGTCTGAACCACTTTGTACTGGTAGATGTAAATGATCTACAAGCTCTGGTACATCGGCGTATACGTCAACTATATCTTGGGTAAACTCTACTGGGTGCGATGTGGTGTAACGAATACGGTCAATACCATCAATGGCGGCAATAAGACGAATTAAATCCGAAAAATAACAAATTTCGCCATCGTGTGTGTCGCCGCGGTACGCGTTTACGTTTTGGCCAAGTAGGTTTACTTCACGTACGTTTTGCTCAGCAAGCTGGGCAATTTCTAATAGTACGTCATCTACTGGGCGGCTAACTTCTTCGCCGCGAGTGTAAGGTACAACACAAAAAGTACAGTACTTAGAGCAGCCTTCCATAATAGATACAAACGCAGATGGGCCATCGGCTTTTGGCTCTGGTAAACGGTCAAATTTTTCAATCTCTGGGAATGAAATATCAACAACCGATGAGCCTTTATCGCCTTGCACTTGTTTAATCATTTCTGGTAAACGGTGCAGCGTTTGCGGGCCAAAAATAACGTCTACAAATGGCGCACGCTGGCGAATAGAGTCACCTTCTTGTGAGGCAACACAACCACCTACGCCAATAATTAAGTCTGGCTTGTCGTCTTTTAACAACTTCCAACGACCTAACTGGTGGAACACTTTTTCTTGTGCTTTTTCACGAATTGAACAGGTGTTAAGTAAAATTACGTCGGCATCTGTTGCATCATCAGTTAGCTGGTAGCCATTGGTGGCATCTAAAAGTTCAGCCATTTTCTGAGAGTCGTATTCGTTCATCTGACAACCCCAGGTTTTAATATGCAGCTTTTTGCTCATTGAAATATTGCCTCGTGTTCAATTCGATAGTGGCACAAAAATGTGCTAGAAACAGGATTAAGTGAAATGCATTACTGCGCTATACCCACTTAAAGGACGCGTATTTTAGCTGGATACACACGTAAATCCAAGTATAGTTTTCATGTTTGTGATTTCAAATCAATGCAGCTTTAGTTTTATCCACAGTTGAGCGTATCCTTTGGCACATAACAAGCTAATTACGATACAATTAAAATAGTTTTAAGAAATTAAAAAGATGAGAACATGACAAAAAATAAAGTAATTGTTGTGGGTGCTGGCATGGTGGGTGCTGCTATGGCAATTAAACTTGCTCAGCAAGGTAAAGCAGTGCGCATAATAGAAAAAAAACTAATAAATCCACAGCAAGTTTTAAGCAGTGATCAGGTTGATATTCGCGTATCGGCAATAAATCGTTTTTCAGAAAAGCTGCTAGACGAATTGGGCGCAATGCCACTTTTAAAACAAAGCAGGTTAGCACCGTATCAACAATTAGAAGCATTTGAGCGCGGTGGCGATAATTTATTATTTGATTGCGCCGATATAAACACCACGCATTTAGGCCACTTAATTGAAAATAACCTAATTCAAGCCAGTTTATGGCAGCAATTTGAGCAATACAACATTGAAGTTATTGAGCAAGCAGCGCCTATTACGAGTATTGAGCAAACCTCAGATGCAATTACGCTAGTGTATGGTGAGCAAACGTATACCGCTGATTTAGTTATTGCAGCCGACGGCGGGCAATCGCAATTACGCGCTAAAGCCAACATAGGTATAACCGGTTGGCAGTATCAGCAGCACTGCATGGGCGTACTTATAAAACTTGATGCGCCGCAACAAGTAAAAACGTGGCAGCAATTTACTCCCACCGGCCCTTTGGCCTTTTTACCTATGCAGGCTCCTTACGCTAATTTAATTTGGTATGACGATGCCAATACACTGCAAAGCTTTAAAGGTTTAAACCCGCTGCAACTTAAAACACATATTGTTAAAAAGTTTCCTGAGCTTGTCGGTGATTTTACCGTGTTAAAGCACGCGGTGTTTCCACTGGCTCGCCAGCACGCAAACAAATATTCGCAAGGGCGACTAGTGCTTGTAGGTGACGCTGCACATACTATTAACCCATTAGCCGGGCAGGGCGTAAATTTAGGCTTTCAAGACGTTGTAGCGCTTGCACAGGTGCTATTAAGTGCTGATGACATAGGTTGCCCATTAAAATTAAATGAGTATGAAAAATCGCGCCGCAAAGCAAACTTATTAATGATGAGTATGATGGATGCCTGCTACTTTGGGTTTTCTAATCAAATTGCGCCATTAAAATGGGCGCGTAGCCAATTTTTAAAAATAGCTAACAATACCGGACCGGTAAAAAACTGGGTTTTAAAATACGCTATTAGCGGCGAGTTAAATTAAGACTAATTGCTATAACATTTGCGAACTATTGAAAAGGCTCATTTATGGGTCTTTTTTTTATGCTTATTTATTGATTAAAAGTGCGGTAGCAGAGGGGCTGCTAATAAAATATAGCCACTAAAATACGGCTGTTTAAATACAGTTATTAAAATAAGATTTTATAGATAGATTAAAAATATAGAAGTTTAAAATAAATAGATTTAAAATGAGTAGTTATGAGTAATACAAAAGGAAAAGTAATTTAAGTAGGAAGTATAAACAAATTGGCTGGGATACCAGGATTTGAACCTGGGAATGCCAGGATCAAAACCTGGTGCCTTACCGCTTGGCGATATCCCAACTATAAATTTGTACAAGTTTTCGTTCTAGTTAAGAACATGGTGCGGAAGGAGAGACTTGAACTCTCACATCCTAAGATACTGGAACCTAAATCCAGCGCGTCTACCAATTCCGCCACTCCCGCATCACTAATTTGCTAATTTAAACTCTAAGCTAGAGCTATTCTTTAAACAACTTTCCTTGGTAGAAGAAGTTGGCTGGGATACCAGGATTTGAACCTGGGAATGCCAGGATCAAAACCTGGTGCCTTACCGCTTGGCGATATCCCAACAAAGAATAATTGATAATTTTATTTCTTATCAAGAAATGGTGCGGAAAGAGAGACTTGAACTCTCACAACCGAAGTTACTGGAACCTAAATCCAGCGCGTCTACCAATTCCGCCACTCCCGCATCGTTTGTGTAATAAAACACAGTTTGCAATTTTAAGCTCTTAGCTGAGCTATTCTTTAAACAACTTTCCTTGGTAGAAGAAGTTGGCTGGGATACCAGGATTTGAACCTGGGAATGCCAGGATCAAAACCTGGTGCCTTACCGCTTGGCGATATCCCAACAAAGAATAATTGATAGTTTTATTTCTTATCAAGAAATGGTGCGGAAAGAGAGACTTGAACTCTCACAACCGAAGTTACTGGAACCTAAATCCAGCGCGTCTACCAATTCCGCCACTCCCGCATTACTTTGTGTAATAAAACACTAGGTAGTTATTTTAAACTCTTCATTGAGCTGCAATTTAACTCTTGCAGAGCCATTTCTAAAAGAAGAAATGGTGGCTAAGACGGGATTTGAACCTGTGACCCCATCATTATGAGTGATGTGCTCTAACCAGCTGAGCTACTTAGCCATTGTTGGCTGGGATACCAGGATTTGAACCTGGGAATGCCAGGATCAAAACCTGGTGCCTTACCGCTTGGCGATATCCCAACAAAAACAATTGATAGTTTTAATTCTTATCAAGAATGGTGCGGAAGGAGAGACTTGAACTCTCACATCCTAAGATACTGGAACCTAAATCCAGCGCGTCTACCAATTCCGCCACTCCCGCATTACTTTGTGTAATTAAACACTAGGTAGTTATTTTAAACTCTTCATTGAGTAACAAAAAAATAATGGTGGCTAAGACGGGATTTGAACCTGTGACCCCATCATTATGAGTGATGTGCTCTAACCAGCTGAGCTACTTAGCCATATTTTTTCGTTAGCACTTCATCGCTGAGTGCGGGGCGTATTATGCTGATATGGCCCAAATTCGTCAACACCTTTTTTGCAAAAAAACACTTAACTTGGTTTGTTTGCAGGAAAAGTAAGCTAAGCGGCTAAAATTTAGCATAAATGCTGTTTTTTTAGCTGCATTAAAAACAATAAACTTAAACTTATTCGCAGTTCTTCAATTTTGCTAAACAAATACAGACGTTAAAAAACCGCAGCAGGTATTAAAGAAATAAAAAAGGCTCGTAAAAACGAGCCTTTAAAATCATCACCACACTAAATTTGGGTAATGTATATTTATACGTTGAACAAGAAGTTCATTACATCGCCGTCTTTTACAATGTACTCTTTACCTTCTTGGCGCATTTTACCTGCTTCTTTTGCGCCGCTCTCACCCTTAAAGGCAATAAAGTCGTCAAAAGCAATCGTTTGTGCGCGAATAAAGCCACGCTCAAAGTCGGTATGAATTTTACCTGCTGCTTGTGGCGCAGTTGCACCTACAGGAATAGTCCATGCGCGTACTTCTTTTACGCCTGCTGTAAAGTAGGTTTGTAATTGCAGTAATTCATAGCCACCACGAATAACAAGGTTAAGGCCTGGCTCTTCTAAACCAAGATCAGCCATAAACTCAAGCTTGTCTTCTTCATCTAGCTCAGAAAGCTCAGATTCAATAGCAGCACATACAGGAACAACAATCGCATCTTCTGCTGCGGCAATAGCGCGTACAACATCAAGGTATGGGTTGTTTTCAAAACCATCTTCAGCAACGTTAGCAATATACATTGTTGGTTTGATAGTTAAAAAGTTAATAGAGCTGATAGCTGCTTTTTCTTCTTTAGTTAACTCTAAAGAACGTAATGTTAAGCCTTCATCAAGGTGTACTTTTACTTTTTCAAGTACTGCATTTTGCTCTTTTGCGTCTTTATCGCCACCTTTAGCTTTTTTAGCATTACGGAACGATGCTTTTTCAGCGCTGTCCATATCGGCAAGCACTAATTCAGTGTTTATAACGTCAATATCATCAGCAGGGTCAATAGTGCCAGCTACGTGAATAATATTATCATCATTAAAACAGCGAACTACGTGGCCAATGGCGTCAGTTTCACGAATATTAGCTAAAAACTGGTTACCAAGACCTTCACCTTTAGATGCGCCTTTTACTAAACCGGCAATATCTACAAACTCCATACTTGTTGTAAGAATGCGCTGTGGGTTTACAATTTTAGCAAGTGCGTCTAGGCGAGGATCAGGCACTGGTACCACACCTGTATTAGGCTCAATGGTACAAAAAGGAAAGTTAGCGGCTTCAATACCCGCTTTTGTTAATGCATTAAAAAGTGTCGATTTACCCACATTAGGCAAGCCAACAATGCCACATTTAAAACCCATAGTAAGATACCTTGTTTAGATTCGTTTAAACGGCGAACTTGTACCCAAGTTACTAGGGTTTAAACGAATGTAGTCTGTTTTGTGCTTTTAACACACCATCTTTTGCAAGTATTTCCATGCAGCGTACCGCTTCATCAATGGCAGCATCCATTTTTTCTTGGTCTGCTTTGGCCGCTTTTCCTAGCACCCAACCAGTTACCATTTCACGATGCCCCGGATGACCTACACCAATGCGCAAGCGCATAAAGTCTTTTTGATTTGCCATTTTTGCAATAATGTCTTTTAAGCCATTATGACCGCCGTGTCCGCCGCCTTTCTTTAATTTGGCAACGCCAGGTTCTAAGTCTAATTCATCGTGGGCAACTAAAATGCTTTCCACAGGAATTTTGAAAAAATTAGCTAAACTACCGACCGCTTTACCACTTAAGTTCATATAAGTAGTGGGGATCAATAATTTGAATTCTTGATCTTGAATAATCACTTTACCTGTAAGGCCGTGATATTTAGGATCGTGTTTTAGAGTGCAGTTATAGCGTGCAGCGAGTTGCTCAATGAACCAAGCACCTGCATTGTGGCGTGTGTTTGCGTATTCGGGGCCTGGATTAGCCAGGCCCACAAGCATTTGAATAGAATTCAAGGTGTTAAGCCTTAAATATTATTCTGCAGCGTCTTCAGCTTCATCTTCAGTTGGAGCTGATTTGTTAGCTTTAACAATTAGGATAGACTGATCGTGACCAGGACCTTTTGCTAAATCTATTGATGAAACGCCAGCTGGTAATGCAACATCAGAAATATGTAGAGAATCGCCTGCAACTAATTTTGAAACATCTACTGTTACGAAATCAGGGATTGCTTTAGGGAAACAAGAAATTTCGATTTCAGTTAACTGACGAACAACAGTTGTACCAAGTTTTTCTACAACGTCTTCACCAACAAAGTGGATTGGAACAATAGTATGTAGCTTTTGGTTTGCATCGATACGTTGGAAATCAAGGTGTGTAACTTTAGGCTTGAAAGGGTGACGTTGAATATCTTTTAGGATAGTTTCAACAGACTCGCCGCCAATGTTAAGTGTAAGAATTTGCGTGTAAAAACCTTCGCTTTCTTGAGCTTTAATCACATCTTTATGTTCTAAAGTGATTGAAGTAGCTTCTTTGTTTGCGCCGTAAACGATAGCAGGCACTTTGTCTTCGCGACGTAGGCGGCGGCTCGCACCAGTACCAGTTTGCTCGCGAAGTTCTGCGTTATATACATAAGTTTTGTTTGACATAATAGTTTCCAATAATTAAAAGTATAGGGCCTTTGCGACCAAGGTCCCTAGCCAAAAGGCGCGCTATCATAACATCGCCCCCCAGCAAAATATATAACAGTTACGAAAAAAGCGCCAAAAGGCGCTTTTTAAAATTAAAGTTACTTAGCTTCGCTAAAGTAGATCTTTAATTAATGCTCAAACATTGCTGAGATAGACTCTTCGTTACTAATACGACGAATAGTTTCTGCAAGCATGTCGGCAAGTGTAAGTACTTTAACAATATTAAGTGCTTTAAGCTCTGCAGACAGTGGAATAGAGTCAGTTACAATAACTTCGTCAATCACTGAATTGCGCAAGTTTTCAGCCGCTTTTCCCGAAAGAATAGGGTGAGTAGCATATGCAAATACGCGCTTAGCACCGTGTTCTTTAAGTGCTTCAGCTGCTTTACATAATGTACCGCCGGTATCAATCATATCATCAACGATAATACAATCACGACCTTCAACATCACCAATAATATGCATCACTTGAGAAACGTTTGCCTGTGGGCGACGTTTATCAATAATAGCTAAATCGGTATCGTTTAGTAGTTTTGCAATAGCACGCGCACGTACAACGCCACCAATATCTGGAGATACAACAACAACGTCGTCAAAATGACGTGCTTTCATATCTTCAAGTAAAACAGGGCTACCAAATACGTTATCTACAGGTACATCAAAGAAGCCTTGGATTTGCTCAGCGTGTAAATCAACCGTAAGAACGCGGTCAACACCTACACTAGATAAGAAATCGGCAACGACTTTAGCGGTAATGGGTACACGGGCAGAACGTACACGACGATCTTGACGAGCATAACCAAAATAAGGAATAACGGCAGTAATACGACCGGCAGATGCACGACGTAGAGCATCAACCATAACGATAAGTTCCATAAGGTTATCGTTTGTAGGGGCACAGGTTGATTGTAAGATGAAAACATCCGATCCACGAACATTCTCATTAATTTGAACACTGATCTCACCGTCGCTAAAACGGCCAACAACAGCATCGCCTAATTCAATATATAAACGTTTTGCAACTTTTTGAGCTAACTCAGGTGTTGCGTTACCAGCGAAGAGCTTCATGTCAGGCACGGTAGGGTTCCTCAGGCACTGAATTTTTGGACTAACAGGCAATAATTAAACCACTGCGTGTTAACTTATGACTACTTGTACGTTACTTCAATCAAATATGGCGGCTAACTCCGTATGAGCGGGAGAAGTATTAACGCTTGATGCGATAAACCCCTGCCAAGTATGGGGGAGATTAGCAAGTACATCTTGTGCTTGAACTTGCGTAGCAAATTCTACAAAACAACATGAACCTGTTCCGGTCATCTTTGATGGAGCGTATTTTAGCAACCACTGCAGGGTTTTTTCAACCTCGGGACACAGCTTTTTCACTAAAGATTCGCAATCGTTAGTTAAAATATGCTGTTGCCAGTCTCCTGAAATTTTTGGCGTGTCGCGTTTTAGTTCAGGATGAGTAAATATTTTAGCAGTACTTACATGTTGATTAGGGAAGACCACACAATACCACTTTTGCTCAAGCATTACTTGTTCTAATTGCTCACCAATCCCATGCGCTATGGCGCTTTTACCATGTATGAATACGGGTACATCGGCACCTAGTTGTAAGCCTAAATGAGCTAATTCATCTAAACTGAGGGCTGTTTTCCACAACTTATTTAAGGCTAATAATGTGCTGGCAGCGTCTGATGATCCACCGCCAACACCGCCGCCCATTGGCAAACGTTTAATTAAATTTATTTTCACGCCTTGCTTTATTTTGCACTGTGTTTGCAATAATAAAGCCGCTTTATAGATAAGGTTGTCGGTTGTGGCTATGCCATTTGTGTCGCCGGTAACAATAATTGCAGGTAAATCGCTTAACTCAAAACTAAGTTCGTCGCCATAGTTTAAAAACGTAAACAGGGTTTCTAGTTCATGGTAACCGTCATCTCGGCGGCCATTAATATGTAAAAAAAGATTGAGCTTTGCCGGCGCAATAAGTGAAAATGAAGTGATATTATTCATGGTTAATTAAACTGCCAATCGTAGAGTTGAATTTTAATTTTAATTTTTTGATGGGTTAAGGTTAGTCTGCTGGGAAGCCAGTAGCCGCTTTTTTGCACAAAGCTAGCGTACTCAATTTGCCATTTTTTACCTGTACTATCAAACCATAATACGCTTTTAGCGCGGCCTAATTGATCAACCTTTAAAGTTTGGTCATCAATGGTGCCTTTTAACCAACTGTCGGCGTTATTTACCGGTAAAGCAAAACCGGTTAAACGTTTTAGTAATGCCGTTGCATTGGTGTCAAAATACTGCTCGCCATCATAGTTTAGTTCTGCCGTATTTGCAGTTTGTTTGAGTGACAATATACGTGTACCAATAAAAGTGGTGAGCACTAAATTATTGTTATTTTGGCTCTGTTGCCAGTTTAAGTTTGCAGATTGGCGCTCATCGGGGCTAATAAAAGCAAGTTTACCTTCTACTTGCCAAATACTTTGCTCGGCAAGATGTGTTTTCCAGTTTTCGTAAGTGGTTGTTTCTAAATTTCTTTTATGAGCGCAGCCGGCTAAAAACAAGAAAAACATAGCTAAAATAAAATATTGTCGAATCAAATGTTGCTCCTTACTTTCCATATTCCTGAGATTTTTGATAAAATTGCGGCCTTTAAAGTAGGGCTCATCAATATTTGGCAAATATGACCATAATCGCACTTGGTATTAATCACAAAACCGCTCCCGTAGAATTACGTGAAAAAGTGGCTTTTTCCCCTGAGCAAATTTCAGAGGCGCTACAGCAATTAAGTGGCCACGCCCATTTTAATGAGGCAGTGATTGTTTCCACCTGTAATCGAACTGAAGTGTATTGTAGCCTTGCACAGCAAAATTCCCAAACACTGTTGCAGTGGTTATCTAGTTTCCATGGTTTGGATGAACATGAACTGAGTAAAAACATTTACTGCCATGAAGGTAGTGATGCTATAAATCACTTAATGCGCGTAGCCTGTGGCCTAGATTCACTCGTACTGGGCGAGCCGCAAATTTTGGGGCAAATAAAGCAAGCGTATAACAGTGCTAAAACTCATAATGCTGTGGGCGTGACGTTTGATAGATTATTTCAAAAAACGTTTTCAGTTGCTAAGCAAGTACGTACTGAAACCAACATTGGTGCCAGTGCAGTGTCGGTTGCTTATGCGGCGGTTAATTTAGCTAAACATATTTATGGCAAGCTCGATAAAACCAATGTACTTCTCATTGGTGCCGGTGAAACAATTGAGCTAGTAGCCAAACATTTGTACCAAAATGAGCCGCAAAACATTACGGTTGCGAACAGAACCCTTGAGCGTGCACGTAGTTTAGCGGATCAAGTATCGGGTGATGTAATTGCACTTGCTCAGCTACCTGAGCGTTTACATAAAGCCGATATTGTTATTAGTTCTACCGCCAGCACACTGCCTATTATTGGTAAGGGTGTGGTGGAGCAAGCACTTAAACAGCGTCGTTATAAGCCTATGTTGTTTATTGATATTGCGGTTCCTCGCGATATTGAAAGCCAAGTGGGTGAACTTGACGATGCTTATTTATATTCTGTTGATGACTTACAAACCATTGTTAGCGAGAATATGAGTGCCCGAGAAGAAGCCGCTGAGCAGGCTGAAGTTATTATTACCGAGTGCACTAAAGAGTTTTTAATGTGGATACGCTCACTCGATTCGGTGGATTTAATTCGCCACTATCGAAACGATGTACAAACAATAAAGTCCGAACTTGTAGAGCGAGCAGTGAGTCAGCTCAATACAGGTAAAGATGCCGAAAAAGTTATTTTAGAGCTGGCCAATAAGTTAACCAATCGCTTAATGCACGCGCCTACCCGTGCTATTCAAGATGCAGCGAAAAAAGGTGAAGTGGCTCAGTTAAACCAATTGAAAAAAATGTTAGGTATTGATCAGGAATAGCAGTTAATGAAAGAATCCGTTTATCATAAGTTAGAAATCTTAGTTGAGCGTTATGAAGAAGTACAAGCGCTACTAAGCGACCCATCGGTCATTCGTGATCAAAACCGCTTTCGTGCACTTTCAAAAGAATACTCAGATTTAGAAGAGGTAGTAAAAACGTTTTTAAGCTACCAACAAGCGCAACAAGATGTAATAAGCGCAGAAGAAATGCTGAAAGATTCAGACCCAGATATACGTGAAATGGCGCAAGAAGAATACAAAGAAGCTAAAGCACAAATACTGACCATAGAAGATGAAATTCAAGTATTAATGCTGCCAAAAGATCCTAAAGACAATAATAACGTGTATTTAGAAGTGCGAGCGGGCACTGGTGGCGACGAAGCGGCTATATTTGCCGGCGACTTATTTAGAATGTACAGCCGTTATGCCGAAACTAAAAAATGGAAAGTAGATGTGGTGACCACCAACGAAGGTGAGCACGGCGGCTATAAAGAAATAATTGCTAATATTAGTGGTGAAGGCGTTTTTGGTCAGCTGAAATTTGAATCTGGCGTGCATCGTGTACAACGTGTACCAGAAACCGAATCGCAAGGTCGAGTTCATACCTCGGCGTGTACGGTTGCGGTAATGGCTGAAGTACCAGAAGCTGAAGCAATTGAAATTAATTCGGCCGATCTTAAAGTTGATACGTTTCGTGCATCAGGCGCGGGTGGTCAGCACGTAAATAAAACCGATTCTGCTATTCGTATTACTCATATACCTACCGGTGTGGTTGTAGAGTGTCAGGATCAGCGCTCGCAACATAAAAACCGTGCTAAAGCTATGTCGGTACTTGCAGCGCGTTTGCAACAAGCTGAAGACGAAAAGCGTGATGCAGCAGAAGCCTCTGAGCGTCGTAACTTAGTCGGCAGTGGCGATCGCTCTGAGCGTATTCGTACTTATAACTATCCGCAAGGTCGTATTACCGATCACCGTATTAACTTAACCCTATATCGCTTAAACGAAGTGGTAGCCGGTGATTTAAGCTGTATTGTAGAGCCATTAATGCAAGAGCATCAGGCAGACTTACTAGCGGCCATGGGCGACGAGTAATAATAGTGACCCAAACCCTCGAACAAGCAATTGCTGCAGGCGCTAATTTATTAGCACCTAGCAGCGAAAGCGCTAAATTAGACGCGCAAGTTTTACTACTGCATATACTGCAAAAACCTCACAGTTACCTTTTTACTTGGCCAGAAAACACGCTTAGTACAGAGCAACAGCTGCAATTTGATACATTTTGCCAAAGGCGTTTAAATGGCGAGCCAGTTGCACATATTACAGGGCAACGTGAGTTTTGGAGTTTATCGCTAGAGGTTAATGCCACCACTTTAATACCGCGTCCAGATACCGAAACCTTAGTAGAGCAAGCGCTTGAAATGGCGGTGCCAAGTAATGCAAAGGTACTCGATTTAGGCACAGGCACTGGCGCAATCGCGTTAGCACTGGGTAGCGAAATGCCCACTTGGCAAATTACCGCAGTAGATAGAGTAAGCGATGCTGTTGCACTTGCTACACGTAACCAGCAGCGATTAGCCATTAATAATGTGCAAGTAAAGCAAAGTAATTGGTTTAGCGCGCTTGATGGTGAAAAGTTTGATTTAATTGTATCTAACCCGCCGTATATA
Organism: Pseudoalteromonas sp. 20-MNA-CIBAN-0454; assembly: GCF_040308685.1. Classification (NCBI taxonomy): domain Bacteria; kingdom Pseudomonadati; phylum Pseudomonadota; class Gammaproteobacteria; order Alteromonadales; family Pseudoalteromonadaceae; genus Pseudoalteromonas; species Pseudoalteromonas sp. 20-MNA-CIBAN-0454. The sequence continues at coordinate 93,925 of NZ_JBEOOB010000009.1, forward strand.
GAAACAACCGATATACATCTTAAGCAAGGTGATGTGCGCTTTGAACCGCTCTCAGCACTTGTTGCCGATGATGATGGACTGGCTGATATAAAACAAATAATTACCCAATCACGTGACTATCTTCACGCTAAAGGTTATCTTTTGATCGAACATGGTTTTGAGCAAAGTGGTGCGGTTAGCCAGTTTTTTGCACAAATGGGATTTATAAATATTAAAACAGTGAAAGACTTAGGCAATAACGATCGCGTTACACTTGCACAGTGCTCTTAAACTAAATTACAGCAGTGTAATATTTGCGCTGCTTATTCGTTTTTAAAAATAAAAACATTTAACTAAACAGAAGTATTAAAACTATGGATTATTTAGCAGTTAAACATTCACACATGGCGATTGCGATGTTGAGTGTAATTTTATTTTATGTACGCTCATTTTCACGTATGGGTAGTGGTAAGTTGGCAAAAAATAAACTGGTGTTTATTGGCAGCCACGGCATAGACACTTTGTTACTTGTGTCAGCATTAATGCTAATGGGGATCGCTAAAATTAATCCGTTTGAGCAATATTGGTTACTAGAAAAAATAGTGCTAGTGATTATTTATATTGCCGTTGGTATTGTTAGCTCAAAACAAACAAAAACAGCACCCAAAGTAGCTTATACCATTTTTAACACTTTGGTTATTTTAGCTATCGGTTATTTAGCAACCGCTAAATCGGCACTGCTTTTATAAGTAATAAAGAGTCCAATTGAGCTTTGTATAATTGTGTACAAAGCTCAACTATTTCTAAACATAAGTTCACATTCAAGCCCCTCTACATTGGTATCTAGCTTAAAAAGTAGGTAAACTACGCCTTCGTTTTCTAAAATGTTGTAGTATGAATGACCACCCTCGGGTTTGATGAACACGATGACTCTTATTTTGATGAAGCTTATGATGATTTTTTGCCACCGGCGATTTATCGTTGTATTCAAGCTGAATCTAAATGGGACCCTCAGATTGACTTAACGCCTAGCTATGAAATTTTAACTTCCTTTGAACAGGAAATAGATGCTTTGTGCCTGCAAACATCTGACGAACATGTGCGTTTAGATAAGCTACTAGATCGTTTTTATAGTGAATGGCTATTTAGTGCTTCTAGCTTAAAAGTGCCAGAGTACAAGTTAAATTGCATAAGCTATACATTAACTATGCGCAGTGGTTCACCAACAACACTTGCTATTTTACTCAGCCATTTTTTACAACATGCTAAACTAGACGCTTGCGTAAGTATTACCCAAGGTGAAATTGGTATACATGTAGCTATGAGTGATGAAGAAGGCTATACCATTGAGCCAAGCAGTGGCCAACAAAGTTGGTATATCATTCCTGAAAACGTTGACGAAGATAACGCCCAAGAGCAAGAGCCACTTGAGCTTATTTTTGACGACGAAGTATATAAATTATTTTTAGCCCAGCAAAAGTGGTCGTTTATTAGCGAAAATAAATTTGGTCATGCGTTAAACTGTGTCGAAATGCTGATGGATATAATTGGTGATGACCCTTATGAGCGACGCGACAGAGGGTATTTACTCAATCAGTTAGGTTGCCCTAAAATGGCACGTGACGATTTACAGTTTTTTGTAGATGAATGTCCAGACGATCCTGCAATAGAGATTATTCAACACCAAATAGAAGAACTAGAAGACAATAATAATAAAACTCACCATTAAAAATAGGAATAACTATGGTTGAAGCCCAAACTGCATTAATTACTAACGATGCTGTGGTACTTGGTTTACTGGCTATTATTTTAGGGTTTGTGTTTAAAACCTCTAACAGCCAGCACCCAGGTTTTAAAGCATTTTATAAATATGTACCCGCTTTACTGTTATGTTACTTTTTGCCCTCATTACTTAATACCTTTGGTATTGTTGATGGCAATAAATCAAACGTATATTACGTAGCGTCACGCTATTTACTACCAGCGTGTTTAATACTGCTGACTATAAGTATTGATTTAAAAGCCATTATAAACTTAGGCCCCAAAGCACTTATTATGTTTTTAACCGGTACTACAGGTATTGTTATTGGTGGCCCTTTAGCTATTTTAATTATGAGCGCAGTGTACCCAGAAGCAATTGGCGGACATGGCCCCGATGCCGTATGGCGCGGTATGACCACGGTAGCGGGTAGCTGGATTGGTGGCGGTGCTAACCAAGCATCAATGAAAGAAATGTTTGAAGTTGGCGGCGATATATTTTCGGCCATGGTGACGGTAGATGTCATTGTTGCTAACTTATGGATGGCCGTTTTATTATTAATGGCAGCGAATCATAAAGCCATTGATGCAAGAACAGGTGCTGATACCAGCGCCATTGAAGATCTTAAAAACCGGGTTGAAAAATATCATGCTGAGCATGCGCGCATGCCAACGCTTAACGATTATATGATGATTATTGCCATTGCCTTTGGTATTACCGGCTTGGCACATTTTTGTGCTGACTTTTTAGGCCCTTACTTTGGTGCTAATTTCCCATGGGCACAAGAGTACAGCTTAAACAGTAAGTTTTTTTGGTTAATCGTGATCTCAACCACTATTGGTATTAGTTTATCGTTTACTAAAGTACGCCATATAGAATCGTTTGGCGCGTCGAAAGTTGCTTCTACATTTTTGTATATTTTGGTTGCATCAATCGGCTTACACATGAATATAACGGCGATTTTTGAAACACCAATGTATTTTGTAATTGGCATTATATGGATGCTTACCCATGCAAGCTTAATGTTAATTGTAGCTAAACTAATTAAAGCACCGTTATTTTATATGGCGGTAGGCTCACAAGCCAACGTAGGCGGCGCGGCATCTGCACCCGTTGTTGCTGCTGCGTTTCACCCGTCGCTTGCTCCTGTAGGTGTATTATTAGCGGTACTTGGCTATGGCGTAGGTACTTATATGGCTTATATTTGTGGATTAATGATGCAAGCAGTTGCACCATAAGGAATAAAAATGAACAATCAAATTATTAAAATTAATGACATAGAACTTGCAAACAACAAACCGTTTGTATTGTTTGGCGGTATTAATGTATTAGAGTCTCGTGATTTAGCCATGCGTGTTGCAGAGCATTACGTAGAAGTAACCACTAAATTAAATATCCCTTATGTATTTAAAGCGTCGTTTGATAAAGCTAATCGCTCATCAATCAACTCTTACCGCGGCCCTGGTTTAGACGAGGGTTTAAAAATATTTGAAGAAATTAAAAAAACATTTAATATTCCATTAATTACCGACGTACACGAACCACATCAAGCAGCACCTGTTGCTGAAGTAGTTGATGTTATTCAGTTACCGGCATTTTTAGCACGCCAAACAGATTTGGTTGTTGCTATGGCAAAAACCGGCGCAATTATAAATGTAAAAAAACCGCAGTTTTTAGCCCCACACGAAATGCGCCATATTATTACTAAATTTAACGAAGCAGGTAATAACAACGTGGCACTGTGTGAGCGTGGTTCAAGCTTTGGATATAATAACTTAGTGGTTGATATGCTAGGCATGGACGACATGAAAGTTATGGCACCTGTTATTTTTGATGCTACCCATGCACTACAACGCCCAGGTGGCCGTGCAGATTCGGCTGATGGTCGTCGCGCTCAAGCAGCAGAGCTTGCCCGCAGTGGTATGGCACTTGGTATTGCGGGCTTATTTATAGAAGCACACCCAAATCCAAATGAAGCAAAATGCGATGGCCCATGTGCACTAGCATTGAGTAAATTAGAAGGCTACTTAACGCAAATGAAAGCTGTAGATGATTTAATTAAAAGCTTCGCACCGCTTGATACCAGTGCCAGCGATTTATAATTTATAACCTATATTAGGTAATATTTAAAAAGCGACTAAGGTCGCTTTTTTTACACCTTAAATATATAATTCCATGCATAAGAAAAACTAATTCAAAGCGTGGTTATCATGTCAAGACGGGTCCCTCCATTAAACGCGCTTAAAGCCTTTGAAGCAGCAGCACGTCATTTAAGTTTTACCAAAGCTGCAGAAGAGCTATATGTAACGCAAGCCGCTGTAAGTCATCAAATAAAAACATTAGAAGAACATTTAGGCTTAAAGCTATTTATACGCAGAAACCGCTCGTTATTATTAACCGAAGAAGGGCAGGGTTACTTTCTCGATATAAAAGAAATATTTACCCAACTAATAGACGCCACTGAAAAATTACTAGCACGGGGTGCAAAAGGCTCTTTAACGGTAAGCTTAACGCCAAGCTTTGCGATTCAGTGGTTAGTACCCAGATTAAGTTTATTTAATGAGTTACACCCAGAAATAGACGTGCGAATAAAAGCGCAAGATCTAGACGAAAACTCTTTAACCGACGATGTCGACGTTGCTATTTATTATGGCCGTGGGCATTGGAGTGGGGTGCAAACTTTTAAGTTACATACCGAGTATTTAGTGCCGCTATGTAGCCCGCTATTATTAAATGGCATTAAGCCACTTAATCAACCCAGTGATTTAGCGCACCATACCTTATTGCACGACACCACACGTAAAAATTGGAAAACATGGATGAAAACCGCCGGTGTGCGTAATGTGCAAGTTAACCAAGGGCCTATTTTTAGTCACTCATCTATGGTGTTACAAGCCGCAGTGCATGGCCAAGGTGTGGCTATAGGCAATAGTGTACTCGCTAAGCCCGATATTGACGCCGGACGATTAGTGATCCCGTTTAATCATAGTTTAGAGAGTAAAAACGCTTATTATTTAGTGCTGCGCGAGTCGCAAACAGAAATGGGTAAAATAGTGTCATTTAAAGAATGGATGCTGAGCTTAGTAGAGCAAGAACAAGAGTATTAATATGATTAAATGGTTTAAAAGTACGCAGCAGCCAGCTATAGCACAGTTTATTTTTGCCCATGGTGCAGGAGCAGGTAGCGACCATGAGTTTATGCAAAATATAGCACAACTCATTAGTGAGCAAGGGATTGATGTTGGCTTATTTGATTTTGAATATATGCAAATAGCGAAACAAACCAATAAACGCCGCCCACCCGATCGCGCACCTAAATTGCTTAGCTACTATGAGCAAATACTTAGCCATGCACAGCCAGGGTTGCCGTTATTTATTGGTGGTAAATCTATGGGGGGGCGAATGGCGTCAATGCTTGCCTGTACTAGCGAGCATGCTATTTTAGGTGTATTAGCGTTTGGTTATCCGTTTCATCCGCCAGGTAAGCCAGAAAAACTACGCACCGATCACTTTGCTGATATAGGCTGCCCATTTTTAGTATTACAAGGTGAGCGCGATACGTTTGGTACTCGTGAGGAGCTAGCTACTATGTTAATGCCCAAGCAACCAGAATATTGCTGGCTACCCGATGGCGACCACTCACTAAAACCGCGTAAAAAAAGTGGCGTTAGTGAGGCGCAAAATCGAGCAACTGCAGTGCAAAGTGCTGTGCGCTTTATAAATAAGTATTCGAGAGAGCAATAAATGATTAAATTATTTTTAATGACCGGGAGCTTTTTTTGTATGCTGTCGGTAATGTTAGGGGCATTTGCCGCCCACGGTTTAAAAAGCCGACTGTCGGAGTACTCATTAGGTGTGTTTAAAACCGCGGCCGAGTACCAAATGGTGCATGGATTGGCGCTAATAGCTGTGGCGGTGTTAATTAAGTGGGGTATAAACCTCAATTGGGCTGGCGGTTTTTTTATTGCGGGCACACTGCTTTTTAGTGGCAGTTTATACTTACTTGCCATAACAGGCATGAAGTGGCTAGGCCCAATAACCCCATTGGGTGGTTTATGCTTTATTATTGGTTGGATTGTTATTTTAGTGCAAGTTGCACGATTTAAGTTTTAAAGGGTTAATATGTCTAGTGTTGTGATTTACTGTCGTAGTGGGTTTGAAAACGATGCCGCTGCTGAAATAACGTTCCACGCTGCCGAGCAAGGTTTTGCCGGTTATGTTAAAGCAAAGCCAAATACCGGTTATGTTATTTATGAGTGTTTTGACGCGCAGCATGGCGACGAAATAATTAAAAAAGTCGATTTTAAAAACATGGTGTTTGCTCGTCAATGGTTTGTCGGTACGCTGATCGAAAACATGCCAGTAGAAGATCGTGTAGGGGCCGTTGTAGAGGCTGCTAAAGATTTTACCTTGTGCTCTGAGCTTCGTGTAGAAACCCCCGATACCAATGAGGGCAAAGAGCTTTTAACCTTTTGTAAAAAAATATCAACACCCCTTAAAAAAGCCCTCGAAAAACGTAATATTGTACTGCGCGAGCCAAAAGCAAACCGCCCAGTAATGCATGTACTGTTTTTAACTAACAACACCGCTTATGTGGGTTACTCGTATAGCTTTAATAACTCGCCATTTTTTATGGGTATTTTGCGTTTACGTATGCCAAGCGATGCACCAAGCCGCTCTACTTTAAAATTAGATGAAGCATTTAATGTGTTTATTCCAGAACAACAACGTGAGTCGCGCGTTGCAGCCGGCATGCGCAGTGTTGACTTAGGGGCGTGCCCAGGTGGCTGGACTTATCAGTTAGTACGCCGTGGTATGTTTGTAAGCGCGATAGATAATGGCCCAATGAACGACGATTTAATGCAAACAGGGCAGGTAAAACATTTTAGAGCCGATGGTTTTAAATATCGCCCAGAAAAACGCAACATTACTTGGTTAGTATGCGACATGGTAGAAAAGCCAACTAAAGTAACCAGCCTAATGATTGACTGGGCAGTAAATGCATATGCTAAAGAGCTTATTTTTAACTTAAAGCTGCCAATGAAAAAACGCTTTGATAGTGTTTACGAGTGTTTAAGCATGATCAGAGCTGAACTAGAAAAATACGGTATAAGCTATGAGTTACAAGCTAAGCATTTATATCATGATCGCGAGGAAGTGACCGTGCATTTAAATGTGACCAAAGTGCCACAAAGCTTGTATAGCTAATGATGAATTAGTAAATAACCAGAGTTAAGGTTAAATAAAAAATGGGTCAAGTGACCCATTTTTTATTTCATATTATTGAGTTCGGTATTGGCTGCGAAAGTTATCAACCCATAACTTGGTGCCACCACAAACAGCAACAGGCATTACAATTAAATTTACCAACGGAATGGCTGTTAGCAACATTACTGCAAAACCAAACCCGTACGATAAACCTTGCTTGCTTTGTAAATCGGTTTTCATTTGCTTAAAGCTGATTTTATGATTATCGAACGCGTAATCTTGGTATTGCACGGCAAACATCCAACACGAAAAAAGCACCCACAGTATTTGCCCTATAACCGGCAACACCCATAACAATATAAAAAAGCCAATGGCGCGGGGAAGGTAATAGCAAAGTTTTGTCCACTCTCGGCCAAGCATGCGTGGCACATCTTTTAATAATTCAGCCAAGCCATCATCATTAATTTTTTGACCTGTTAAGTGCAACTCAACTTTTTCACTGAGTAAACCATTAAAAGGTGCGGCAATAAAGTTTGTGATTACAGTAAATAACATACTGTAGCTAAACAGCACTATTAACAGGGCAATGGGCCACATTAACCACTCAAGCCAGCTTAACCACTCGGGTAGCATATTATTTATGTAGCTAAAACTGTCGCTTAACCAGCCAAATAAAAAAAACAACGAGCTACCAAAAAGTAAAATATTAATTAACAACGGAATAAACACAAAACGCTTTAATCCCTTTTGAGTAATTAATTTAAAACCCGAAAAAAAATACTCCATACCTTGTATGATCTGCACAACTACCTCAAAAAATATTTTTCATTTACACTAGTATAAATAGCTGAGTAATTTTAAACAGTATTTTTAGGTAACAAAGTGTTTAAGTAAAATAATAACAACAGCCAGCTTACTACTTTATTCATCCGGCTTAATAAATAATATTTAGTTTATAAGCTGTGTATATTAGCGCTATGGCGTAACTAAATGCTAACTTAGCTTGATTTTTGGGCAGTGCAAAGCGTACTATAGCTGATCTAGCCACTCTAGGCTTAGGCATCGCTTTGATGCGTTGTGGAGAAATTAGTAAAGTTGCCGCGTCAGTGCGTTGCAAAAATAAAGGGTATAAATAGTGATGTACAAAAATCAGGAAGTAATTTTACGATTACGCGCTAATATTCCAGCGTTTGAATGCGTAAAAGGATGCCACGACTGTTGCGGGCCAGTAACAACGTCTTCAGAGGAAATGTCGCGCTTACCGGTAAAAACAGATGCCGAGCATGAAGCGGCGTTAAACGAGTTCAATTGTGTACATCTTGGTCCCAATGGCTGCACTGTATATGACGAGCGTCCATTAATTTGTCGCTTATTTGGTACTACGCCAAGAATGCCTTGCCCGAATGATCGTCGACCAGATGAGCCTGTTGACCCTAAAATTGAGCGTGAAGTACATCACTTTATAGCAAACACGCGTCAAGTATTAGTGTAAGTATCGGTATTTATTAAAGTAATAGAGCGCTTATTAAGCGCTTTTTTTATGTATGTTATACGCGTTGCTAATAATTTAAAAACCATCAATAAGTTTATTCAAAACACTCTCTTAGTTATTTTACAAAAATACTATCAATACATATTAAATTTATTACGAGATTAATTATGCATTTGACTATTAATATACTTAGCCTTATGCAGCTTGTTTTACAGCTACACTTTTGCATCTCTTTATTTATATTGCCATTTCTGTTTGCCCAGTTCCTTCAAAATTGTTGTTTTATATTTGTTTATTATTAAAAATAGCTGTAAGCAAGGCTTTGCTATTGTGTAAATTCACTATTAATAATTAGAGTACCGTTGGATTAGGTTGCTGAAAAGGGTAAAATATTCACAAATTGGCAGTTAAGATATTTGTTATGGCATTTTCTAAACTCGAAATAAAGCAAGATCAATAGGTAATTTAACCTTTTGATTAGCGTCGCTTCATTGTGTAATTTCGTATTTAGGGTGGGTGTTGTGGTATGTCGCTATGTCGGTAACTAAAAATCCATCAGGAGACGATAAATGAGTACCACTGGAGTAACAAAACAACATGAGGATGAGCATTCATCTACAATAAAGTATTTGGCAGGGGTTGATATACCGGTATTTTTAATCAGTGGTGGCATTCTTGTGCTATTTGCTGTGCTAGCACTTTATGATATTGATTTGATGTCGGGTTGGATCAATACCGCCTTTGCTTTTTCTACTAAAACGTTTGGTGCCTTTTGGCAAATATTATTGCTTTCGACCTTTATAATTGGGTTGTTTTTAGCCTTTGGACGTACCGGGAAAGTGGTATTAGGTGGCTTAAAAAAGCCAGAAATTACTACCTTTAAGTGGATCAGCATTATTATGTGTACACTCCTTGCTGGTGGCGGGGTGTTTTGGGCTGCTGCTGAGCCAATGGCACATTTTATTTCGCCGCCGCCAATTTTTGGTGGTGAATCAGGCACTAAAGAGGCTGCATTTAATGCTTTAGCGCAAAGCTTTATGCATTGGGGTTTTTTAGCCTGGGCTATTTTAGGCAGCCTGACTGGCATAGTGTATATGCATTTACATTACGAAAAAGGTTTACCGCTTAAGCCGCGTACTTTGTTGTATCCGGTATTTGGCGATCGCGTAATGAAAGGCGCATTTGGTGCTATTGTCGATTCGTGTTGTGTTATAGCTGTAGTGGCAGGCACGGTAGGCCCTATTGGCTTTTTAGGCTTGCAAGTAAGTTTTGGTTTAGAAAAACTATTTGGTATTCCAGATACTTACACCACTCAAGTGGCCATTTTATTTAGTTTAATTGCAATTTATACTCTATCTGCCGTAAGTGGTGTTACTAAAGGAATTCAATTACTCAGTCGCTTTAATGTAATTTTAGCCGTGGCGTTAATGCTGTTTATTTTGCTGATGGGGCCTACTGCCTTTATTTTTGATAGCTATATTCATTCGTTTGGGCTTTATATTAATAACTTTATTCCTATGGCCACCTTTCGTGCCGATTCCGCTTGGTTAGATTGGTGGACAGTATTCTTTTGGGGCTGGTTTTTAGGTTACGGACCTTTAATGGCTATGTTTGTTGCACGAATTTCGCGCGGCCGTACTATTCGTGAAATGATCACGCTTATCTCAATAATTGCTCCTGTTATTACTTGTTTTTGGTTTACGATAGTGGGTGGTTCAGGAATATTTTTTGAGTTAGCAAACCCGGGTGTTATTTCAGAACCCTTTGCGGGCTTAAATTTACCCGCTGCGCTGTTGGCCATTACTGAGCAGCTGCCTATAGGCTTTGTTATATCGGTGTTGTTTTTAATTTTAACCACAATATTTGTAGCAACCACGGGTGACTCTATGACCTACTCGGTATCTATGGTAATGACAGGTAACGATCATCCGCAAACACCCATTAGAGTGTTTTGGGGCATTATGATGGGAGTTATGGCAGCAATATTAATTTCGATAGGTTCAGGTGGTATTTCTGCATTGCAGTCGTTTATTGTAGTAACCGCCGTACCAGTATCTTTTGTGTTGTTACCATCACTTTGGACGGCTCCACAAATTGCGAAAAAAATGGCTACTGAGCAAGGTTTATATAAATAATACAGCTTATGTTAGAGCATAAAAAAGGGCGCCAATGTTATTGGCGCCCTTTTTTGTTATTACTTAGATTTTCTCTTTCTTGGTTTTGCAACTTCAACAGTATTTGATTCTTTCAGTTTACGTTTTTCTTTTAACGATAAAGCGGGTTTTTTCTTATCATTTTTAGACATATTCACCACCTAAACAATAAATAATAGATTAATTTAAAATGCTTTTTTCACAAACTAAAACCCTAACAACAATCAAGGTAAGTTACCTCCAGACTTTGTCGAAAATAAACGTTAGTTACTTATAAATTATTCGCATTAAAAGTGGAGCGGGGTTAGTTTCCTTCTACCGATAAGCCGGCTGATCCACGTTCGGCTTCATCGTAAATAACCACCGCAGCTCACTTTATTTGCCTAATTAAAGGCATAGCTAATAACATTAAAAGTTAGCGTTACTTAAAGTAACTTAAGCCTTTCTCTTTTTCCTTGGCTTTGCTACTTCTGTTGTATTCGATTCTTGTTTTAACTTACGTTTTTCTTTTAACGATAACTGTGGTTTTTTCATATCATTTTTAGACATATCATCACCTATTAATAAATAACAAATTAATTACTTCTGCTTTTAGTAAACTAAAAATTAAAGAAACAATATCAATCGGCTATTCACCTCCTTTAATAAGATTAAATAATTACTGATCTTCGTTTATATTGCTTAAAACTAAACGAAGAAACTTTATGCTTTTACTGTATTTAATAACCAAATTTGCCACACGCTAAACAATAGCGCATAAATAATATTGATAATAAAAACACAGTAATATTTAAATCTCACTTTAATCTAGGCGATAGAAAGCTTGCCGAGAATGGCCTAGATTAAAAGTTAAATTAAAAATTAATAGTAAATTCTGTGAAACAGATGGACGCAGAGAAGCGTCCGCTTAAGCGGGGAATTTTAGGGCGAAGCTCCCCAAACAAATAATATAATTAAATAAAAAAATATATGTTTTCATAGCTCCAATATAGCAGCTTAAATAATAACTTCAAGCTCTCTTAGATGCTTTAATTAAAGATTAAATTTATGGGTTAAATAACCATTATTTTTAAACTGAAAGCAGTACTCATTTAAGTATTAATTTAGTTAAGGTATTGTTTTAAATTGGTTTATATTCTACGCGTTTGGATTGTAAGGGGGCGGGAATATTAACCAACACTTTTAAAGAGTATGACGGCCTTGAATGTAATACGTAATTATAGCGGAAAAATATTTTTAGATTATTTAAAAATGATTACGTAGCAATACTTTAAGTTATTTGTTAAAACTATTAAATTATTATCCTAGGTATAAATGTGAGTATAAGGAGTATTTTATGTCGAAAAAAGTAGTAACTTTTGAATACGAAAAAGAAACAAAAAACAGTGTTCGTTACAAAGAAGTCCCAGATGAAGGCGTTGCCCCTATTGTTGGATCTTTGTATGTTCAGAAGTGGTTTGCTGGGAATAGCAAAACGCTTGAAATAACGATAGATAAAAAAGACTAATTAGCGGCATTATTTTTGCGCCATGTGTTTGTTTAGGTAAAAGCGACTAATAAATACTACGTTTTATTTAAGGGCGCATAATATATTTTTAAACTAATAAAGTTGCTTATAGCGTATTATAGTAGCTCATTTATTATTAATATTAGGCTTAAGTAAAAGTACGCTAGCCTCACAAATTTGATTAACAAGGAAGTTGTATAGATGAAGTATTTTGTTTTAATTTCTATTTTAATTCTTAGTGGGTGTACATCAACACCTAAAGTTATATCTAACTCGGATATAACCAGCACTATGAATTTAATTGCCCTCACCGAAGAAGTCGCTCCTGCAGGAATAAAAGGCGTATTTAAGTTATCAATAAAGGCGGCGGGCATTCAAAACAGTGGTATCTATTTAAATACAGAATTGGATTATAGAGATAGAAGAAATGTGAGTGTCGCTATTCACCCTAGAACAGTAAATGCTTTTATAAAAAAGTATGGAACTTCGCCCGATTTATATTTTATTAATAAAACTGTTGAAGTTACGGGCGAGGCTAAACGTATGATAATTGATTTTTACGCTATGGGTAAAAAAACAGGAAAGTACTATTTTCAAACGCATATAAATATAACATCACTCAATCAGATAAAAGTATTGGACTAGGTGAGTTATTAAATAAGCTATAATTTGTCGGGTGGCGCTGCGTTTATCCGACTTTAGCTTGTACCCTGTTTTTATTTTAATATCGCTAATATTGGCTTTTCAAGCCGCAATTTAGATTCTTCCTTTATGTTACCTGCCTCTGAGGCGCTATGATCTTTAGCGTTACTTTGTTTCTAATTTTTAACATTAAAATTTACTCGTTACGAGTAAAAATTCTTGTTGGACTTAAACCGCTATTTTTCTTTTAATGCGCGCAATTAGCCAGTTCGGCATTTCTAAATAAAAGAGAAAGATAAATGAAAGAAACAACATCACTAGAACAAGCTCGTACGAGCTACAATGTTCGTCATTGGAGCCAAGGTTTTTTTGGTATTAATGAACAAGGTGATGTATATGTTGCCCCTAAAGCCGATGCGCCAGAGCAAACTATTGCACTGACGGACATTGCTAAGCAACTAGAAGATAAAGGCTTAAGTTTGCCTGCATTAGTACGTTTTCCGCAAATATTACATCATCGTGTGCACAGCTTATGTGCTGCATTTAATACCGCGATTGCAGATTACGGTTACCCTAAAGATTATTTATTAGTTTACCCAATTAAAGTAAACCAACAGCGTGAAGTGGTTGAAGAAATTGTTGCCAGCCAAGCACAACTAGAAAAAAAACAACTAGGTTTAGAAGCAGGTAGCAAACCAGAGTTATTAACCGTACTTGCATTGGCTGAAAAAACCAGTGCGGTGATTGTATGTAACGGTTACAAAGACAAAGAATATGTACGCTTAGCGCTAATAGGCGAAAAGCTAGGCCATAAAGTGTACATAGTGCTTGAAAAGCTCTCTGAACTCGACATGGTTCTTAGCCAAGCTAAAGAATTAAATGTAAAGCCACGCATTGGTATTCGCGTGCGCTTGGCATCGCAAGGTAAAGGTAAATGGCAAGCAAGTGGCGGCGAAAAATCGAAATTTGGTTTATCGGCATCACAAGTTTTGCATGTGGTTAATCGTTTGAAAGAATCGGATCAACTTGATTTAGTCCAGTTGGTGCATTTTCACTTAGGTTCGCAAATGGCGAATATTCGTGATGTACGTTTAGGTGTAAGCGAAGCAGCACGTTTTTACTGCGAGTTACGTAAACTAGGTGCAAAAATTGAGTGTCTTGATGTGGGCGGTGGTTTAGCTGTTGACTACGATGGTACTCGTAGCCAGTCACATAACTCAATGAACTATAGCTTAGCTGAATACGCTAACAATATTGTGTACACCATAGGCGACATTTGTAAGCAGTATGAACAGCCGTTTCCAACTATTATTTCGGAGTCGGGGCGGGCATTAACCGCGCACCATGCTGTGCTTATTTCAAATGTGATTGGTACTGAAAGTTATACACCTGAAGAAATTGAAGCACCGGCTGATGATGCCCCGCAGTTACTTAAAAATATGTGGATGTCGTGGCAGCAATTGCATGTATTAACTGATGACCGTGCATTAATTGAGATTTATCACGATAGCCAAGGCGATTTAGCCGAAGCACATAATCAGTTTGCAATGGGGTTACTAAACTTAACCCAGCGTGCGTGGGCTGAGCAAACAAATTTACGCGTGTGTTATGAGCTTAATAAGCACATGGACAACAAAAACCGCTTTCATCGGCCAATAATTGACGAGCTTAATGCACGTTTAGCCGATAAGTTTTTTGTAAATTTCTCGTTGTTTCAATCACTGCCAGATGCGTGGGGAATTGATCAGGTGTTTCCGGTGTTGCCATTAAGTGGCTTAACCGAAGCGCCAAAAAAACGTGCAGTATTACTGGATATTACTTGTGATTCTGACGGTGCACTTAATCATTATGTTGATGGTCAAGGCATTGAAAGTACACTACCAGTACCTGAGTTTAGTGCAGATAAACCATATTTAATGGGGTTTTTCTTGGTGGGTGCTTATCAAGAAATATTAGGTGATATGCATAATTTATTTGGCGATACGCACAGCGCTATGGTGAATATGGATGAGCACGGCGTAGCCAGCATTACCGAAATAAACCAAGGCGATACAGTAGCCGATATGATGCGTTACGTGCATTTAGACGTTGAGAGTTTTCAGCAGTCGTATCAGCAGTTGGTAAGTAGCAAAATTGCAGAACACGAACAGCAAAGCGTTTTAGACGAATTGCAAAATGGCCTTGATGGCTACACTTATTTAGAAGAGCTATAAGTATGTCGACTTTGTTTGATCATCCAGATCACTCATTGTATTCCAATGGGATGACCTTTTTACGTTGTCCTATGGTGCAAAATATTACCGCGATTGACGCTGATGTAGTAGTGCTTGGTTTACCATTTGATATGGCGACCTCGGGCCGCCCAGGTGCACGTTTAGGCCCAGACGCGATTCGTCGTGCATCGGTGCATTTAGCGTGGGAAGGCACTAAGTATCCATGGACGTTTCCATTATTTGAGCATTTAAAAGTGGCCGATGCTGGAGACTTTACTTATCCGGTAGGCGACGCTGAGTATTTTACGGCGGAGCTTGAACAAGCCGCGAGTAAAATATTAAGCCAAGGTAAAACCTTGTTAGGGCTAGGTGGCGATCATTTTGTGACTTTACCATTGCTACGTGCGCATGAAAAACAACATGGCAAAATGGCTTTGGTGCACTTTGATGCCCACACAGATACTTACAGTAATGGCTCACGCTACGACCACGGTACCATGTTTTATCATGCACCAATGGAAGGGTTAATTGATTTAGAGCACAGTATTCAAATTGGTATTCGCACCGACTTTGATCAAAGCAAGCATGGGTTTGCAGTGATTGATGCCATGCAAGCCAACGATTTATCGGCAAACGATATTGCTGCGCAAATAATTGCGCGAGTAGGTGATTTACCGGTTTATTTAACCTTTGATATTGATTGCCTTGATCCTGCGTTTGCACCTGGTACAGGCACTCCCGTGTGTGGTGGTTTAACATCAGACAAAGTACTTAAAATATTACGTGCTTTAAAAGGCATTAATATGGTAGGTATGGATGTAGTAGAAGTATCGCCAGCGTATGATCAAAGTGAAGTAACCGCCATTGCTGCAGCAACCATTGCGCATGAGCTTTTGCACTTATGGGCATATAAAAATAAGTATTAAACTAAAGAAAATACTAATGAATAGGGCACCCTTAAAGCGTGCCCTATTTTTTTGCGCCCCATAAAAGTAGTATAATTTTTTAGTCGTGTTTATTTAATACCGTTATGCAGTAATTTGGTGTTATTTAACCTGAATTTAGGTTATTTACATATCATTCTATTATAAGCTCGTCAGGCTCAGTCTATACTGAGCTTAATTATCCACTTATAAAAACTAAAATAGGATACCTTTTTTATGCTTCAGGCTGTTGTTTTAGGAGGGCTAGAATTTAGTCCTTTGGTTGTTTATTTTCCCATAGCATTTTTATTAACAGCGCTGAGTCGTTTTATTTTGCACCGTTTAGATTGGCACGATCGCATTTGGCGGGTTGCCTGGTTTGAGGTGTCTTTATTTGTATGTTACTTAGCATTAACCGTATATTTATTAAGTGGAAGAATAATTTAATGGCCAAATATTTACGTATTTTAGTTACAGTACTGGTTATTTTTATGGCCGTATTTGCAGGGCGTTGGGTATGGAATGATTACATGCATACACCATGGACCCGCGATGGCCGCATTAGAGCCAATATAGTTACGGTAGCGCCAGATGTGTCTGGTTGGGTAACTGATTTAAACATGATTGACGGGCAAAGTGTAAAGCAAGGGGATCTGCTTTTTAGTGTTGATGCTAAGCGTTATCAGGCAGCGCTAGAGCGCAGTAAAGCCAGTACCGAAAATGCATTATATACCTGGGAGCTTGCTAAGCATAAATACGAGCGTCGAATAGCATTAAACAGCCAACAAGCAATTAGTGAAGAAAGTTTAGAAGCAACGCGAATTAATACAAAAATAGCAAAAGCAAACTATGAACTCGCTAAAACAGAACAAGCAGTAGCGCAGTTAAACCTTGATAGAACCCAAGTTGTTGCACCTGTGTCGGGTTACATAATTAACTTAGATTTACGCCAAGGCAATTATGTTGCTCAAGGCGTGTCGGTATTTGCCATTGTACAAGCCGACTCTTTTTATGTAACAGGCTACTTTGAAGAAACCAAAATCCCTCTTATTCATTTAAAGCAACACGCAAATGTAGCTTTGTTAAGTGGTGGTAAACCTTTAACTGGTCAGGTAATGAGTATAGGTAAAGCAATTGCTAATACTAATACGCAAAGTAATGGCCAGCGTTTACCACAAGTTCAGCAAACCTTTAACTGGGTACGCTTATCGCAGCGCATTCCGGTGGATATTAAATTAGACGCGTTTCCTGCAGATACTCAGCTTAGTGCCGGAATGACCGCAACTATTCGACTTGTTGAGCGCTAATGGAGGCTGTGCTGCGTAACCTGTTTTTACCTAAAAAGCAGGCTGTTATTTTTGCACTAAAAGGCGTAATTGCTATGGCAATGGCGCTTACAGTTGCTTTGTTTCTTAATTTAGATCGCCCTTACTGGGCTTTAGTTTCAGCGGTGTTTTTACAAATACGCCCAGAGAGTGGCTTAGTGGCCGAAAAAGCTCTGTGCCAAATAGTAGGCACTGTTATAGGCGGCTTGTTTGGCATATTACTATTAACGCAGCTCATATCTTACCCTTACTTAGCACTGGGCATACTGGGGTTGTGGCTGGGTATTAACTCAACGTTATCGGCTTTGGTTAGGCAAACAAATTTTATTTATGGGTTTGCTATGGCGGCGGTTACCGCCGAAATTATAGTGTTACTGGTAATAGCAAGCCCTACCACCGTAAGTAGCCAAGCTGTATTTAGTATTGCCCAATCGCGTATGAGCGAAATTATAATTGGCTCAATTTGCGCCGGCATTGTGAGCCATTTATTTTGGCCAGTAAAAGTGAAGAATGGGCTGCAAATTCAGGCAAAGTCATTAATAAACCAAACCCTTAATTACCTAGTTACTGAGCTAAACATACAAGGCTCGCACGAAGAACGACACCAGCAAATAGATGGTATTTTGGCAACCTTAGGCGCAGTTAACGAAGATTCTAGCGCGGTGCGTTACGAAGGCCCTAAAGGTCCTGGGCGCGCTCGTGCAGCAAATCAACTGTCGCAAAAAGTATTATCTTTACTGGCGTTAATTCAAATATTTGGCCGTTTACAACGTAGCCATACAAAATTGATGAGCCCGCTACTGACTCAATTATTTACTCAGCTCAAACAGGTTTTAGCAAATATAGCGCAAGCAAACAGTGTTGATGATTGCATAGAACAAGTAAAAAACTTGCGCCGAGAGTTAACCGAATATCGTGCGAATAATAGCAGTGAGCTGCCCTTTGAATCGCATATGCTCAATGTTAGTGTTGATATAGCCACAGAGTTAACAGTGCTGCTGCGTGCTTATCGCGCCCTTGAAGAGCGCGATACAAGGCTGCTAAATGCACCTAGCACAGTAACTTACCGTGATCCGTTAGCGGCAATAATTGTTGGGTTTCGCACCGTTATGGTGTTTTTTATTGGCGCGTGTATTTGGGTAAGCACAGGATCGCCGGCAGCAATAATGATTATGATTTTACCGGTGATATTTTCAATTATGTTAGCGCGTTTTCCACTCATTGTTTTGCGTGTGGTGTTAAAGCGGATAATGATTGGAGTTGTGGTTGCTAGTTTTGTCAGTATTTTTTATGCACTTAACTTATTAGCCTACAGTGGTGGGCAATTAGAAATACTCATATTGGTATTAGCTGGCCCTTACTTTATTGGTTTATTACTACTTGCCGATAGAGAAACCCTGCCTTACGGATTAGGCTTTTGTATACCGTTTTCTATTTTGGTGAGCCCAAGTACCGATATGAGCCGAGCATTTTCAATTGATTATACGCTGAGTGCGGCAATGGCTATTTTTACTGGGGTAGCTATTTTATTTTGGGTTTTTCATTTAATTACAGGGCCAAGCGCCCAGTTACTAGTGCATAGAATTTTTAAAGCAACCCATCAAGACCTGCTCGATATTAATAAACACAGTGCGCCTATTGTTTGGTATAACCAGCGGATGGCCGACCGATTATTACGACTCACTCATTACGACCAAGGTTCGCAGTCTCGCGCTATTACTGACTTGGCATTAACCGCATTAAATTTAGGCCACGCAGCAGTGCGATTACGCTCTGTGTGCGAAAACGTAGCAGGTAAAGATCTAAAATATTTTGCACTGTGGCAGCATGCTCTTGCCGATGCATTTTTGCTGGCAAGTAAAGGTCAAGTTGATCAGCGGTTTAAACATGCATGCGACGCGTTATATCAAGAGTTAGTGTGTATATTAGGAGAGTCGCAGCAGGTTGAGGCAATACAAGGAATGTTTATGCGGATTAACTTAACCTTTGAGCGCAGCGCCAATAGTATTAAGACCCCAAACTCACTACTTTAGCTATTTTTCGAGTTCAGAAGTAGGTATGAGATCTGCTATACTGTGCGCATCATTTTATGGGGCTGTTATGATTTCAAAAAACCAACTCAAACTTATTCGCCAACTTGGCCAAAAAAAGTACCGCAAGCAATTTAATCAATACCTTGTACAAGGTGAAAAAAACGTACTTGAGTTATTAAACAGCCCATTAAAGGCGGTTGATATATTTGCTACCGAGGCATTTATAAATACCTATCAAGCACAGTATCTGGGTATTAATTTTATTTGCGCCGAGGAAGAGCTGCTAACAAAAGCAAGTACGCTGGTTAGTAACAATGCCGCCATTGCTATTGTAAATATGCCACAAGCAGCACAACTACAAACCAGTGGCTTAATATTAGCACTTGATGGTGTATCTGATCCTGGCAATTTAGGCACTATTATTAGAGTTGCTGATTGGTACGGTATTAAACATATTGTAACCAGTACAGATAGCGCCGATGCATACAACCCTAAAACAATTAGTGCCACTATGGGCTCGTTTGTAAGAGTGTCGGTAAGCCAAGTCGATTTGCCTGCGCATTTAGCCACATTAAAATTACCAATTTATGGTGCCTTTTTAGACGGGGAAAATGTGCACAACACTCAATTTACAGGTTCAGGCGTGTTATTAATGGGCAGTGAGTCGCACGGTATACGCGAAGCGTGTGCCAAATTAGTAACTGATAAAATAACCATACCGGCTTTTGGTCAGGCTGAGTCGCTGAACGTGGCTATGGCAACCGGTATTATTTTAGATAATTTTAAACGCCAAGCTTAAAACTAAAGCAAGGTTAATGTTTATAACCAATAATATTCGGTAATAACAAAAAGATGCGCTTAAGCACTATAAAATTGGCAGGCTTTAAATCGTTTGTAGAGCCAACTAAAATTCCATTTCCTGATCAAATGACCTGTGTTGTAGGCCCTAATGGCTGCGGCAAGTCTAATGTTATTGATGCAGTGCGCTGGGTGCTTGGCGAAAGCTCGGCTAAAAATTTACGTGGCGACGCCATGGCTGATGTTATTTTTAATGGCTCAACTAATCGTAAAGCTATTTCGCAGGCCTCGGTAGAGCTTACTTTTGATAACGACAAAGGCGACTTTCCTAATACCTTTGCCGATCGTAATCAAATTGCTATAAAGCGTTTAGTTACTCGCGATGGTCAGTCGTTGTATTTTTTAAATGGCAGTAAATGCCGCAAACGCGATATTACCGATATATTTTTGGGCACAGGCCTTGGCCCACGTAGTTACGCCATTATTGAGCAAGGCATGATCTCGCGCTTAATAGAGAGCAAACCGCAAGAACTTAGGGTGTTTTTAGAAGAAGCCGCAGGAGTATCTAAATACAAAGAGCGCCGCCGCGAAACGCAAACTCGAATAAAAAGCACCCGTGAAAACTTAGAGCGCTTACTCGATGTACGCAAAGAGTTACAAAGTCAGCTTACTAAGTTAGCGGTGCAGTCGGTTGATGCTAAAAAATACCGCGAGTTAAAAGCGCAAGAGCGAACGTTAAAAGGGCAAATTGCCGTTTTAAAATGGCAAAAACTACACCAACAACAACTCGAAAAAAGCCAACAAATAAATAAATTAAATGAGCAAGTTACGTTTTTTAAAACGGCTCATTCTGGTCACGACGACGTACTTGCAAGCTTAGAAACCCAAGTACAAGCCTCGCAAGAAAGCGTAAGTGATGCGCAACAGCAACAACATGTAATACACACTGAGCTTACGCGATCTGAGCAACAACAAATAAGCATAAAGCAACAAATTCAAACGCTTAAACAAAATCAGATTAAACTACAGCAGCGCCAAACGCATAGTTTAGAGCTTAAAACGCAGCAGCAAACAGTGTGCGAACAACTAGAACACGCTTTGCAGCAGGCAATAGAAAACAACTTAATGCGCAACGAGCAAGTAAGTGAGTTAAGCCAAGAGCTTGAGAGTGCTTTAGAGCTAAAGCAGCAACACACTGAGGATTGGCAATCGCTTAGCGAGCAACTGCAGCAACTTAATAATAAGTTGCAGATGCAAGCAAATAATATTGAGCAAACTCAGCAGCAAAGCAAACACGTTAATGAACAAAGTGAGCAGTTAAATAAGCAAATTACACACCTAAAAAGTAGCGATGTTGAACAGCAGTTAGCTTCTCAAAAACAACAAAGGCAAGTGCTTACTCAAGAGTTAGCAACTAAGCAAACGGCGCACAGTAAAGGCCAAATGCTGCTTTTAGAGCAAAGTTCGCAGTTAAACAATGCCGAGCAGCAATATAAGCAACTTAGCCAGCAAGCTAACGAGCTAAAAGCCAGTATCGCAGGACTAAGCAGTACATTAGGGCTAGATAATGAGAGCGAGCACCACAACACCTTATTTAACCAATTAAAGGTTAAAGACGGGTTTGAGCACTGTATTGAACAAGCACTTAAATCGCTTGAGCATTTAAATGTAAGTGAGCAGTCGGCAAATAATAGTGTGTGGCATATCGCATCAACAAAAAGCAATCAGGCAAATGTAAAAAATAGCTTAGCGGCATTTATAACTCAGGGGGTTTACCCTGAAGTATTGAGCCGTATTGCTTATAGTAAAAGCGGCGAACTTAAAGCATTAGAGGATAATTTTTATATTGCCGTAATGGATGAAACCGCCGCTTTGCATGGTCGGAACTGGCATATAAGCTCAGATCGAAATGCTGAAAACTCATTACTGGTAAAGCACAAGCAATTGCAGCTTAAAACAGCGCAGCTAAAAAATGTAGAGGGTGAGTTACAACTCGCAGCCCAAGTGCTTGAGCAGCAAAAAGCACTGCAAAGTGAGCTTAGTACGCAGCAAAGTGAACTTAAAGAAACCATACATCAGCTGGCTCAAAATATTGCCGTAGCGAGTACGCGCAACGATATGTTAAAAGAGCAAGTAGCGCAGTACCAGCAGCAATTGCAACAGTACCAAACGCAACAACAGCAATTAGTTATGCAGTTAGCACAAATGAAAGGGGTGCTTAAAGATCAAACAGTGCAGTTTGAAACACTTAAGCAGCAACAGTTAAGTTTAAGCAGTGATCTTGCTACTGCAAATAACAAGCGCACCCACAGTGATACAAATTATAGCCAAGTATTAGCTAGGCTTGAGCAATATAAAACGCAAGCCCATCAAGCAACGCTTGCAGAGCAACAGTCACGTAGCGAGTGGCAATTAAGCCAAGCTAAACTAAGCCATGCAGAGCAAGCGCATTTAAGTGCAGAGCAGGGTGCAAAAGAGTTACACGATCAATTAACCCAGCTGCTAATACCCGAGCAAGAACTACTTGAAAAAATAGCCCAGTTACTTAAACAGCATGCGCAAGGCGAGAAAAACTTAAACACATTACAAAATAAATTAAACCAAGCAAAAGAGAGCTTAAGCACGAAGCAAGCGAGTCTTAAAAGTTCACAAGGTGAGCTGGTGGCGCTACAAGAGCAGCATCAAAAATTAAGCATAGAAGAGCAAAGTTTATTAATAAAAGCACAGTTGGCGCTTGAACCGCTAGAAGAGTTAAAGCAAAACCTAAAGCAGGTGCTTGATGAGTTACCAGAAACACTCATTATAAGCACAGCACAAAATAAACTCGCAGATATTGTTAATCAGTTGGAGCGCTTAGGTGCGGTAAATTTAGCCGCTATTGATGAGTTTGATCAAGCCAAAGCGCGCAGCGAATATCTTGATAATCAATTAGATGACTTAACAAAAGCGCTGAGTACCCTAGAAGGGGCTATTCGTAAAATTGATATAGAAACCAAAACTCGCTTTAAAGCGACCTTTGATCAAGTTAACCAAGACTTTGCAAAGCTATTTCCAAAGGTTTTTGGTGGTGGAAGTGCTTATTTAGAATTAACCAGTGACGATTTACTCGAAAGTGGTGTTAGTATAATGGCACGACCACCAGGTAAAAAAAATTCAACAATTCATTTGTTAAGTGGTGGAGAAAAAGCGCTGAGCGCATTATCATTAGTGTTTTCTATATTCAGGCTCAATCCAGCTCCATTCTGTATGCTGGATGAAGTAGATGCACCGCTAGATGATGCCAACGTGGTACGTTTTTGCCGTTTGGTTGAAGAAATGTCACAATCGGTGCAGTTTATTTATATTAGTCATAATAAAATTGCGATGGAAATGGCTGGTAGATTAACAGGTGTTACCATGGCTGAGCCAGGTGTGTCGCGCGTAGTGGCAGTAGATATTGAACAAGCTGTGCAACTTGCACAGGCATAGTTAAATTAAACGTATTAGGTTTTAACTAATACACAGGTTTAGGCATATAAAATAAAAAAGGTGAGGGGATGGCCGAAGAATTAAGATGGGTTTTAATCGTGATCAGTGTATTTGTCATAGGTGGCTTATTAGTACACGGTTTATGGTCAGTGCGAAAAAAAGACAACCCAGAAATACCTGCTAACGAGCGGGTCGAACCACAACACACAGCTCACTCTCATTCGCCAAGTGCAGAGCCCGCACAGAGCGTTGCCTTTGAGCAAGAAGAACCACAATTTGGTGAACTAAATTTTGATGCCAACGAGCCGCAAATAGATACTAGCGTGCCAGAAGTGCCAATTGAAGATGACCTTAGTGTAATTGAGGCAGAGCATGACCTTGAGCCAAGCGAAGAGCCTGCAGAGGTTTCAGACTTTGTGATTGTGCATATTCAAATGCCAGATGGAATGAGCATGCAAGGCAGTAAATTATTGCCCGCGGTAAACACCTTAGGGTTTAAATACTCAGAGGAAGGCTTTTTTAATCGTCATTTAGATCCAGCAGGCCAAGGCCCGGTATTATTTAGACTAGTAAATATGTATAACCCAGGTACCTTCGATATTGATAATATGGAACAATTTAGTACCGCAGGCGTTAGCTTATTTATGACCTTACCGTGTGAAGGTGATGGCTTAGCAGCATTTAATATGCTGCACAGTGCAGCTAAAAAGCTTAGCGACGAATTTGGTGCGCAAATTTTAGATGCGCAGCGTGAAGAAATGACCGTAGATCGCGTTCGTCAATATGTTGAACAGGTACGTGCATTTTCTGCGTAATTAACGCAATAGGTTAAATTTTTATAAGCCACTGGGCGTTGACTCGTCAAAGTGGCTTTTTTTATGTTTTTTGAGGTCAAAATGGCAAGCAGCATTAGTGAGCAAATAAACCATCTTCGTAGTACGCTTGAACAGCACAGTTACAATTATTATGTACTTGATACCCCCAGTATTCCTGATGCTGAATACGACCGTTTATTACAACAACTCAGCGCACTAGAAACTCAGCACCCAGAATTAATAACTGCCGACTCACCAACCCAAAAAGTGGGCGGTGCTGCGCTAAGTAAATTTGAGCAAGTAGCGCACCAAGTGCCTATGTTATCGCTTGATAACGCCTTTAGCGAAGATGAGTTTATTGCCTTTAATCGCCGTATAAAAGAGCGTTTAATGAGTACCGAAGAGCTTACTTTTTGTTGTGAGCCAAAACTAGATGGCTTAGCTGTGTCGATTATTTATCGTGATGGCGTACTAGTGCAAGCCGCGACCCGAGGTGATGGGTTGACGGGAGAAAATGTAACTCAAAACGTTAAAACAATTCGTAATGTGCCACTTAAATTACGAGGTAGCGATTATCCTGCTGAACTAGAAGTGCGCGGCGAAGTGTTTATGGATAATGCAGGCTTTGAAAAGTTTAACATTGAAGCTGAAAAACGTGGTGAAAAAGTATTTGTAAACCCACGCAACGCCGCCGCAGGTAGCCTGCGCCAGCTTGACTCTAAAATTACGGCTAAACGCCCACTGATGTTTTATGCCTACAGCACAGGTCTTGTAGCCGACGGTAGCATTGCAGAGGATCATTATCAGCAATTAGAAAAGTTGACTGATTGGGGGTTACCACTTTGCCCTGAAACAAAATTAGTAGAAGGCCCACAAGCTGCACTGGCTTATTATACTGATATTTTAACGCGCCGTGGCGAGCTTAAATATGAAATAGATGGCGTGGTAATAAAAATAAATCAAAAAGCCTTACAAGAGCGTTTAGGCTTTGTAGCACGCGCTCCGCGTTGGGCTATTGCCTATAAGTTTCCGGCCCAAGAAGAAATAACCAAATTACTCGATGTAGAGTTTCAGGTGGGGCGTACGGGAGCAATTACACCCGTTGCACGCTTAGAGCCGGTATTTGTTGGTGGTGTTACTGTATCAAACGCTACCTTGCACAATGGCGATGAAATAGCGCGCTTAGGCGTAAAAGTGGGCGACACGGTAATTATTCGCCGTGCAGGGGACGTAATTCCACAAATAACGCAAGTAGTACTTGAGCGCCGCCCTGATGATGCCCGCGATATTGAGTTTCCGGTAACTTGCCCAATTTGTGACTCCCATGTAGAAAAAGTAGAAGGTGAAGCCGTAGCGCGTTGTACTGGTGGTTTAGTGTGCCCGGCGCAACGTAAACAAGCGATTAAACACTTTGCTTCGCGCAAAGCACTCGATATTGACGGCCTTGGCGATAAAATTGTTGATCAACTCGTCGACAGAGAGCTGATTAAAACCCCTGCAGATTTGTTTATTTTAAAGCAAGGACATTTTGAATCGCTTGAGCGTATGGGGCCAAAGTCGGCTAAAAATTTGGTTACTGCGCTTCAAGACGCTAAAGCAACAACTTTGGCTAAGTTTTTATACTCATTGGGTATTCGTGAAGCAGGTGAGGCAACCACACAAAATTTAGCTAATCATTTCTTAACCCTTGAAAACGTAATAAATGCCAGCATTGATAGTTTAACTCAAGTAAGTGATGTGGGCGAAATAGTAGCAACCCATGTACGTAGCTTTTTTGCCGAACAGCATAATTTAGATGTTGTAAATGCGCTGGTAGAGCAAGGTATTAATTGGCCTGAACTTACTCCACCTTCAGCGCAAGAGCAGCCATTAGCTGGCCTTGTTTATGTGCTTACCGGTACCTTAAACACATTAAACCGTAATGACGCCAAAGCACGTTTGCAACAGTTAGGTGCTAAAGTGTCGGGTAGTGTGTCGGCTAAAACCGATGCGTTAGTAGCAGGCGAAAAGGCCGGCTCTAAACTAACTAAGGCACAAGACTTAGGTATAGATGTACTGACAGAAGAAGATTTAATTAATTTATTAGAGCAACATAATGGCTAATTTATTAAATATATTAAATTCACTTTTAATTAACGTAGGGCAGTGGCTGCATAGTTATTTATATAATTTATCTATGCTGATAATGGTGTGCTTAGTGTCTTTATACGCAGGCGATATTATAAAGCTAACCAAAGGGCTGGTTGCACGTCGTCATTTTATAGTAAGAGTGCTGTGCTTTGTATTGATCACCGCCTTTGGATTTGGTTTTGTGGTTGTGTGGCTTAGCCCGCTACTGATTAAGGCGTTATTATTTTTTGGCACTAAGTGGTTAGGTGTTACCTTGTTAGCAGCATTTTTTATATTGGGCACTATTGCCGATAGGAAAAATCAATTATGAGCCGCTATGGCCCAGAGTACTGGGATAAGTACGGCAGTTACCGTACACCCATCGCCTTTCATTTAAGTGTGCTGGTATTGTTACGAGCTTACTTTATTTGGATAGTGGCAGGGTTAAGCCGACGCCCAGAATTGGATTTGATGTCGATATTTTTTAAATCTAAAAACGATTTTTTTATTGCTATTGCCATTGGCGCTATAGCCATAGTACCAATTATTTTATTTTGTTTGCGTCGACCCCGCGAGTCTCATAAAAGTAGTGAACGCTTAGCTAAAATTTGGCGTTATATGCGCTGGCCTCTTATTTTGTGTGCGGTAATAGACTTAACTTGGTTAAGTATTCAAGCGGCTCATAGCTATTATCATTTTTCGTTATTTTTAGCGATTCAAATGGTGGTTGTATTATGGGTGCTGTGGTACTTAGCTAAAAGTCGTTATTTAACAGTGTTTTTTAATGATTGGCCTGAGCCTACCGAAAAAGCCGCAGCAGAAAAACGCCTTAATAAGGATTAAAAGTGGACGCTATAAATAAAAAAATAGCGGTGGTGGTGCTGTTTATAGGTGTGGCGCTTAGTGTGCTAATGCTAACTACAAAGCTTACAGAGCAGCCTTGGTTTATATTTTTATTTGTCTTATGGGTATTTGTTTTTTGCTCTTGTTGTTACCGATTAACCCCACTGTTTAAAACACGAAACCAAGTTAATGATTTTATTAAGCGCGATGCAAAACATTTAGTATTGTTTAGCTTAGCGGGATTTTTTGATAAAAAATCTGGCCCGCAGTGGTTAGCAATTAAAAATATTAAGCACCTTTCAACCCGCAATAATGAACTGCTAGTACACAGCTACCAGCAAACGCAATTTAGTATTAGTTTACCTGCGTCAAAAGTAGAGCTAGATGCTTTTTTACAGCAGATACTGACTAATTCAGAAAGACGAAGTATTACATTTGATTAAGTTGATCTTAAGCAAATGTAATAACGTAATAATTAACCAATCAAGCATTTAAAGAGGCTGTTATGTTGAAGTGGAATGATGTTATTAATTTTGCCAATAATGGCAATCCAACGCCGCCGAAAAAGGTTATTAAAACCGACGCTCAGTGGCAAGAGTTATTATCTGAAGATGCCTATTACGTTACTCGTAAAAAAGGCACTGAGCGACCGCACAGCTCCGGTAGCTGCACATTGTTAGAGCCAGGCAAGTATGTATGTATATGTTGCGATAACTTATTGTTTGACGCAGATGAAAAGTTTGATAGCGGTACGGGTTGGCCTTCGTTTACAAAACCCGCAACAATAGAAGCTGTTGCCTATATTAGTGATAACACTCATGGGATGCAGCGTATTGAAGCAGTATGTAATGTGTGCGATGCGCACTTAGGTCATGTGTTTCCTGATGGCCCATTACCGACTGGCCTGCGATACTGCGTTAATGCCGCGTCAATGAAAAAGCTTTAACGCGTTTAGTCGGCTTGAATATCTAGCTGCATATCTTTTGCTTTATGCAAAATTTTATTTAAACGCTGCGCCTGATCTGCAGGTAGTTTAGCTTTGCTCAGTAAGGCGTAGCATTTTTTAGCAAGCCCCATATTAAACGAATCCCCCCCTTGTTGCTTGGTCGAATCAAACAAGCACTGTAATAAGTTAAGTGCGATACTTTGATTACGAGGCATCACCCTAAATGCTTGAGTAAACGCTTCTAGTGCCGTATTTAATTGCCCTCTATTAAATTGATTCACAGCATGGTTGTTTAACTCTTTAGGCCCCATTTTAATATCACGACGCTCGCTTTGCTGTTGTTGAATATAACGTAAATAGGTTGTGTCGCTTACACTTGGATGACGCTGACAATGCGTAATTATTTGGGCAAATAAATTTTGAGCTTTTTGATGAAAGCCTAGTTCGTGAAATGCTTTTGCTTTATCGAGTGCGCCGTCTACAGAGCGAATTTGTGTATCATCTTCATCAAGCTGCTCTATTAGTCGCTTAGCTTTTTGATGTTCATCTTTTAAGTAGTGTAGGCGTGCGTTTAATACATCGATTTGCGCCTGGTTTACATTATTAGGAAACTGCTTTTTTAAATCATTAATATATTGATTAGTTTGGCGAGAAATTCGTTGTATTTGATCCGTTTGATCTGTGGTTAGCGCAAAGTCGATACCGGCACGCGCCGCATTTAAATAAATATCTGGGCTATCGTGAATTGAGTATTTTGCATAGCTTGCAATATCTTTTTGGGTTAAATAGCTCTTTTCATAATCGTGATTAATTAACGATACATTACTCAAAGACTTTTGACGCATAATATTAAGAGGAGCAATATCCGCAGCCTGGCTTAAAAACTCTTGTGCGAGCTCAAATTGATTAAGTTTTATTTCTAAACGACCTAATAAATCAAGCGCGATTAAACGAGTTTCGTTGCGCTCTAACATGGTTTTAAGCATGCGCTGGGCTAAAATATGTTCATTATTTTCTATCAGTGCTTCTACTAAACCTACTTTAGCCCATGCAAATTTTTGGATATCGAGTACCGACTTAAAAAAGTCTTTGGCCTCTTGGTTACGATTAAGGCGTAGTAGGGCATCACCTTTTAATCGCAGTAAAATAGGGCTGTAGTTGTTGTTTTTATTTAATGCTGCACTTATGTACTTAAGTGCTTTGGAATCATTACCGTCATCAATAAAATTGTAAACTGTTTGTAAATCACGTTTACGTTTTAAAATACGCTCTATACGTATTTTAAGCTCTTGTGCTGTAAATGGTTTAACCAAAAATTCATCGGGTTGTAATTCAAGAACACTATGTACAAGCGAGCCACTTGTTTCTGCAGAAATAAAAATAAACCCAGTGGAGCTTTTAATTAACTGCTTTATTCGCAATTCCTCATAAAGCTGATAACCATCTTGATGCTTATTTAGATTGAATGAGCATACAATTAAATCAAATTGCTCGTTTATACACTGCTCTTTTGCCGAGTTAGCATGATCTGCAAATCGTAACTGTCCAAAGCCAAGCTTTTCTAGCGATTGTTTCATATAGCTTTGGGCGAGCGGTTGCTCCTCCACTATAAGTATTTTGGCTGTTGAATAGATCTTTGTTGGCATTTGGCTTAACAGTGATTACGTTTAACACAGACTATAATCAACAGTTTAGCTGCTTACAAGGGAATTTAGGTTATTACTCAACTTTATTAAGTACTTAATATGCATTCATAGGCTTATATGTGGTGGGTGATACTGGACTTGATGCCAGCGACCCTTGCCATTCGTTCTAAAGGGCGGCGATGCTCTTTTTCTTTCAACTGAGCTAATTGCCCAAAAGGATTTATATATTATTTAAGTATTTGATGGAGATATTAAGGTATACCAAGAAGTATTTTATGGAGATATTAAGAAATGTTTATATGTGGTGGGTGATACTTAGTTTGATACCTGCGACCCTCGCCATTCGTTATAAAGGGCGGCGATGCTCTTTTTCTTTCAACTGAGCTAATTTCCCAAAAGGACTTTTATATTATTTTAGTATTTTATGGAGATATTAAGAAGTGTTTATATGTGGTGGGTGATACTTAGTTTGATACCTGCGACCCTCGCCATTCGTTATAAAGGGCGGCGATGCTCTT